>WLCU01000126.1 GCA_009705165.1 Actinomycetota bacterium
CTACTGGAGCGGCAACTACTGGAGCGGCAACTACTGGAGCGGCAACTACTGGAGCGGCAACTACTGGAGCGGCAACTACTGGAGCGGCAACTACTGGAGCGGCAACTACCGGTGCTCCTGCGCTTGCACCAATCAAAGCCAAACGTGCACCAACTGGAACAGTTGAATCAACGGCAACATCAATTGCCAATAAAACTCCGGCAACAGGTGATGGAATTTCAGTATCTACTTTGTCTGTTGAAACTTCTAGTAACGCTTCATCGACTGCAACTACATCGCCAACAGCTTTTAACCAGCGAGTAACAGTTCCTTCGCTCACGCTTTCGCCAAGGGCTGGCATTGTTATTACCGTTCCAGCGCCGGTAGGTGCTGAAACAGGTGGAGGTGTTACCGGTGCAGCGACAACTGGTGCAGCGACAACTGGAGTTTCTATTTTTATTTCTTCAACAACCGGCGCAGCAACAACTGGAGCAACCTTTGCAGATGAGTCAGAACTATCAGCAATAATCGCTAGTTCTGCGCCAACTGGAACAGTTTGATCAATCTGTACAACAATCTTTGTCAGTATTCCGGCAACAGGTGATGGAATCTCAGTATCTACTTTGTCAGTTGAAACTTCCAAGAGTGGTTCATCAACGTTTATATGATCACCTTCGGACTTTAACCAACGAGTAACGGTTCCTTCGCTGACGCTTTCGCCAAGTGCTGGCATGGTTACTGAGAATGTCATCTATTTTTCTCCTAGGTTATCCGTGTGCGTGTAGCGGTTTGCCGGCAAGTGCCATATGAGCTTCGCCCATGGCTTCTGAAAGTGTTGGGTGTGCATGGATAAGTGATGCAACATCAGTTGCTCGGGCTTCCCAATTAAAGATTAATTCTGCTTCAGCTAAAAGTTCTCCAACTCGCGCCCCAACCATGTGGACACCAAGAATTGGTCCATCTTTTTCGCCAACCAATTTAATTGATCCAGCTGTTCCTAAAATCTGCGCTTTTCCATTGCCAGCCAAGTCATAGCTAAGTTCAACGACATCGTGGCCACGTTTTTTAGCTTCAGCAGTTGTTAAACCAACTGATGCAACCTCGGGATCTGAGTAAGTCACACGAGGGATGCCGTCATAGTTAATCGGGCGAGGATTTAATCCTGCAATCTCTTCAGCGACAAGCATTCCCTCGGCAAAGCCAACGTGAGCCAGTTGCAAAGTTGGAATTAAATCTCCAACTGCCCAAATCCCAGGGATGTTTGTACGGCATTTCTCGTCAACTAGAACGTACCCACGGTCCATTGAAATTCCCTGTTCTTCATAACCAAGGTTTGCAGATACTGGGCCACGACCTACAGAAACCATCAGAATCTCTGCAGTGAATTCTTTGCCATCTTCTAATGTGACAGTTACTCCGCGTTGGTCTTTAATCGCAGATTTGAATTTAACGCCTAGTTCAAAGTTGATACCGCGCTTGCGAAATGCGCGCTCTAGTTGCTTACTTGAGGATTCATCTTCCAAGGCGATTAAGTGTGGCAACCCTTCGATAATTGTTACGTCTGCGCCAAAAGATTTCCAGACAGATGCGAATTCACAACCAATCACACCGCCGCCCAAGACAATGACAGATGAAGGGACGTGGTCCATCTTCGTTCCGTGATCTGAAGTAATAATCTGCTTGCCATCGATTTCTAGCCCCGGCAAAGTGCGTGCATAAGAACCAGTTGCAAGAATAATATTTTTACCGGTGTAACGAACTCCGTTTACTTCAACTGTGTCTTTAGCAACGAGTTTTCCGTGGCCTTCGATATATGTGATATTTCTTGACTTAACTAATCCTTGTAAACCTTTATGAAGTCGTGAAATCACACCATCTTTGTAGGTATTGACTCCAGCCATATCAATTCCATCAAAAGTTGATTTGACACCAAACTTTGTTCCTTCGCGTGCACCATCGGCGATTTCGGCTGAGTGCAATAAAGCTTTGGTAGGAATACATCCCTTATGTAGACATGTACCACCAACTTTGTCAGCTTCGATTAAGGCAACGTTGAGGCCAAGCTGAGCACTTCTTAAGGCGCAGGCATAACCGCCGCTTCCGCCACCTAAAATCACTAAATCAAATTGCGCCACGCGTTACCCCTTTAATCCACTCAATGGCTCTATCTTGCCGTACGCCTAGCCAAAGTGACGAACTCAAAGTCGCCCGATTTACGCCTGTTCGACCAATCTCACAAGAGATCGAAGTGCTATCCCTGTACCGCCAACGGGGGTGTAACCATGGGCTTTGCCCTCGTTGTAGGCCGGGCCTGCAATATCTAAATGCAGCCAAGGCAGTTCATTGGATACAAAATCTTTAAGGAACAGACCAGCAACCAACATCCCACCATTTTTATCGCCAATATTTGCAAGATCTGCAACTGGGGAGTCAAGTGATGCTCGAAGCTCAACTGGAAGCGGCATTGGCCAGAACTGCTCGCCGGCATCTTTTGAGGCTTCCAAAAAGCTATCGCTGAACTCTTGATTGTTAGTCATGACTGCGCTGGTGCGTGTACCTAATGCAATAACTTGTGCTCCAGTCAAAGTAGCTACGTCGATGATTCCATCTAACTTGTTTTTACTCTCTTGAGCTTTGACTAAACCGTCAGCTAAAACGAGTCTGCCCTCTGCATCAGGATTTAATACTTCGACAGTCTTTCCACCAAAAATTGTGATGATGTCACTGGGACGAGTTGCTGAATCACTTGGCATGTTTTCAGCCAATGGTGCCCAACATTCAATGGCTACTGGCAATCCCAATTCGGCGATTGCTAACGTTGCAGCGCATACAGCAGCTGCGCCACTCATATCTGATTTCATAGCTTCCATACCCAAACCAGGTTTTAGATTTAAACCACCGGTATCAAAAGTAATTCCTTTTCCAACAAAGGCGTAGCGCTTGGGATTCTTAGCCTTTGGCGTGTATTCGATGTGCAATAAACGAGGTGGGTTTGCTGAGCCTTGACCAACGCCGATAATTCCACCAAAGCCTTGAGCTTTTAACTGCTTCTCATCCCAAATCTTTACTTTTAATCCAGCTTTTAATCCGCCAGCATCCTTGAAAGATTTAGTCAGGATTTTCGTAAAGGAATCAGGAGTTAAATGACTTGGCGGAGTATTAATCAGATCACGAACAAGATGTGTGTACTTCGCAATAATTTGAGCTCGATGAATGGCGGCTCTTGCTTCAGTTTTGCTCGCTAACTTGGTGTACACGGTTGCAGATTTCAAAGCGTCTTTTCGTTCGGCTTTAGTCGAACCACGAAATTCATTAAAAACATATGCTCCGAGTGCAACACCTTCGGCAATGGCTGCAACTGCTGTGATGTCTTTAGTTGGGAAAGCAAAAGTTGCGCTGCTAGCGCCATTTAACATTCGTGCAGCACTTCCTGCAGCTCTGCGAAGAATTTCGTTCGAGTATGAAGTTGATTTTGAACCAAGGCCGGTAAATACAATCATTCGAGCTGGTCCACCAGGCATTTTGGTAACTTCATCAGCGGCTCCAGTTGCCCCTAAATCTGCAAGCGATGAAATTAAATATTCGACATCTAGGGCCAGATCGCCAG
>WLCU01000127.1 GCA_009705165.1 Actinomycetota bacterium
CTCAACCTCATCACGGACTTGGGTCTTGGGCTTGGTATTGATTACGCCCTACTAATGGTTAATCGCTTCCGCGAAGAATTACATCACGGCCATAGCGTTGAGGAATCAGTAGTAACAACTGTTGCAACTGCCGGGAAGACTGTTTTCTATTCGGGGCTAACTGTTTTTGTGACAATGGCTTCACTCCTATTTTTCCCACTTGAGTTCTTAAAATCCTTTGGATATGCAGGAGTTGCCGTTATTTCCATGGCCGTATTAGGCGCGGTAATTGCGCTGCCGGCACTACTTGCAATCTTGGGTGAGAAAACCGATAAAGGCGTAGTTCGTAGAAGTGCAATCACACCAAAGGAAGATGGTCGATGGGCACGCACTGCCAGAAACGTTATGCAACGACCAATTCCAGTTGTTCTTGCATGTTTGGTAGTACTTGGAATTCTTGCCGCACCAATTGGCAATATTTCATTTGCCCAAGTTGATTCGCGAGTATTACCCGCATCTGATCCAGCAGCTATTGCCGCACAAGTAGTGGATACACGCTTTGACGGTTTGATTGGAAGTCCTATTGAAGTTGTAGCTCCAAATGGTGTTGGTAACGAAACAGAAATTAACGCCTTCCTTGAAAAAGTTAAGGCAGTTAAAGGTGTGGTCCGCGTAGGCAAGATTGAAACTTACGGAAAAGATATTCGTGTCCAAGTAATTTCATCCGAGCCATCACGCAGTACTTCTTCGCTTCAGGTTATTCATGACATCCGTAATTTAGATAAGCCAAGCGGCGTATTAATCGGCGGAGCTGCAGCTGACTTTACAGATTCACAAGATGGAATCGCCCGGACTCTGCCGCTAGCCCTGGGCTGGATTGCGCTGACGGTATTGATTTTGATCTTTATTTTTACTGGCTCAATTATTCTGCCAATTAAAGCGGTGATTTTAAATGCGATGTCACTGGTTGCGACCTTGGGTGCAATTACATGGGTATTTATTGATGGACATTTAAAGTGGCTGGTGGGAGATTTCACGGTGACGGGCACATTAGATACTGGCTCTGTCATTTTAGTTGCCGTCGTAGTCTTTGGACTTTCAATGGACTATGAACTGTTCTTACTTTCTAGAATTCGTGAAGAACATCTTGATGGCAAATCAAACGTAGAATCTGTGGCAGTTGGCCTACAAAGATCAGCGCGCATTATTACCGCAGCAGCAATGCTGTTAGCAGTAGTTTTTGCAGCCTTTATGACTAGTGGAGTTACATCTATCAAGATGCTTGGTTTTGGTGTTTCGCTAGCTGTTATCTTGGATGCAACGCTTGTACGCGCTTTACTGGTCCCAGCGCTAATGCGTTTATTTGGAGAACGAAACTGGTGGGCTCCAAAATGGATGCAACGTTTCACTCTTAAGCATTAACTGCAATTTAAAATCAAGAAGTGGTGTCCCCGGCGGGAGTTGAACCTGCGACCTACCGCTTAGGAGGCGGTTGCTCTATCCACTGAGCTACGGGGACCTTGGGTGTAACAGAGGCAATCTTGTCATGAATTAATGACAGGGCTAGACTTAAAAAAACAATCGAAAAGGATGTTATTTCCTCATGAGGGGCCAGCAATGAAGGCGCTAGTTATAGGCGCGGGCGGAGTTGGCAGAGCTATTGTCAACATCGCATCTCGTAAATCATTTATTAAATCCATGGTGATTGCAGATCGCGAATTAGCGCGAGCTGAACAAGCCGTTGCCCGCGTCAAAGATTCTAGGTTCGCTGCCGCTGAAGTCAATGCGGCCGAGCTTGAAGATATCCGAGCGTTGATTCGTAAAGTTAAACCCGATGTGGTGATTAACGCCGTTGATCCACGTTTTGTTATGCCAATCTTTTTGGCCTGTGAAATTGAGAGTACTAACTACATAGATATGGCTATGTCGTTGTCACGCCCACACCCGCATTACCCAAACTCTGAAACCGGAGTGAAGCTTGGTGACGAGCAGTTCGCGCGCGATTGGAACTGGAAAGAGCGCGATATTTACGCATTGGTTGGAATGGGAATCGAACCCGGCATGAGCGATGTCTTTGCGCGCTATGCATCTGACTATCTTTTCTCACAACTTGATTCAATAACTATTTTTGATGGTTCAAATCTAACTGTTGAAGGTTATGACTTTGCACCGTCGTTTTCAATTTGGACAACAATTGAAGAATGCCTTAATCCCCCAATCGTTTGGGAGGATGGCAGAGGTTGGTATACAACGGAACCATTTAGCGAAATTGAAGTTTTTGATTTCCCTGAAGGTATTGGTCCGGTTGAATGTGTAAACGTTGAACACGAAGAAGTTATTTTGATCCCACAAAAAGTTGATGCTAAGAAAGTTAACTTTAAATATGGTCTGGGAGCTCAGTTCATCACAACGTTAAAGACAATTCATATGTTGGGCATGGATCGTAAAGACCATGTAGATGTTCAAGGTATTTCCGTATCGCCGCGCGATTTACTTGCAGCTTCGCTTCCAGATCCAGCCACACTGGGTTCTCGAATGAAGGGCAAAACCTGTGCTGGCGCTTTGGTAAAAGGGTTAGATAAAGAAGGCAAGCCTTACGCTTGCTACATGTACAACGTTGTAGATAACGAATGGTCGATGGCCGAATATGGCGACCAGGCAGTTGTTTGGCAGACCGCGTTAAATCCAGTTATCGCCATGGAACTTATTCATAACGGAGTTTGGAAACCCGAAGGTGTTGCAGGTCCAGAATGGTTTGATGCAAAGCCATTCTTGGATTCTCTCGAAGCCTATGGAACTACATGGAAGATCCGTGAAGAAAAGATTTGATGTAGTTGTCATCGGATCCGGTTTTGGTGGATCCGTGTCTGCCTTACGTCTTCGCGAAAAGGGTTACAGCGTTGCCGTGCTAGAGGCCGGAAAGCGTTTTCGCGATAAGGATTTTCCTAAGACTTCGTGGAGAATTAGTAAGTTCCTCTTTGCACCAGCTTTGGGTCTCTATGGAATTCAGCGAATTCATGTATTGCCCGATGTATTAGTTCTAGCTGGCGCAGGTGTTGGCGGAGGTTCATTGGTATATGCCAATACTTTGTATCAACCAGGGGATAAATACTTTTCAGACAAGCAGTGGGCAGCAATTACAAACTGGAAAGAAGAGTTAGAACCTTGGTATGACCAAGCACGCCGAATGTTAGGTGTAACTGAGAATCCATATTTTTCTAACAGTGACCAGGCGATGAAAGATGTTGCGCAAGAAATGGGAGTCGGACATACATTTAAAATGGCTCCTCTTGGAATTTATTTTGGTGAAGGAAAAGGCGTCTCGGCTAAAGATCCATTCTTTGGTGGCGTTGGACCGGATCGAAATGGCTGTATGCAATGTGGCGCTTGCATGAGCGGTTGCAGATTTAATGCAAAGAATACTTTGCCCAAGAACTACTTGGGGCTAGCAGAAAATGCAGGGGCACAAGTATTTCCAATGACAACGGCTACCAAGATAGAAAAAATGGCTGATGGTGATTGGAAGATTTCTACTAAAAAAACCGATGATTGGTTAGGCGAAAAAGGTCATGTATTTTTCGCTAAAGAAGTAATCGTTGC
>WLCU01000128.1 GCA_009705165.1 Actinomycetota bacterium
GATGCCCAAACTGGTCTGACATATACCGTCTACAAACCCAGCAATACTTTGGGTTTAAAGGTTTCTAAGTTCTCACTTCTTAATTGCCAACCAGGTAAAGAATCCTGGCTTTACTCACAATACGGCGGAACTAAGCGATATCTGGAAATCATGCAAACTATGTCGGGTGTTAAATGTTCAGATCCGGGTCTTTCAAAATATTTGCGTGTTGCATTGGTAAATGGCGCTAAAGCAAAAGTCTATGTTTATTGCGATCCTTCAAAGCCGGCATCATTTAAAAGGTGCGGATTAAATGACATCGCACGTGTTGGTGGCTACCTTATGTTTAAAGCAAAGGCCGGAAAAGGTTTGAAAGCTACCGAGATTCAAGTTCAGGGAATTGGCGGAATTACTTATTCCCAACTACTCAGCGTTGCAAAATCCCTTAAGCCAGTTTCTGCAAGTGGAAACCTGCTTCCGGAGGCATTTCCACCAGAGATGATTGATCCATACACAACCACTTCAGTTTCAGTTCATGTCGGCAACTCTGTAGTTGTTGCTGTTGGTGATCCTGAAAACTGGAGTGCGCATATTCTCGAACCTGGAATTCTTGAATTCATTCCAGGTGGCAGTCAAGGCTCGTACATAACCAATCCAGCGTTTAAAGCTTTGATGGCTGGAACTACGGTTGTTCATTTGCTGAACTCAACTGATGTTTCAAAGGTTTATGAAATCCAAATCACTGTTACCGAACAATAAGTACACAAAAAACAATAAGCAAAAGCACGACAATTACGGCAATTGAACGCTTTTTCCCTAAGAGCTGCGGCAAGCCTGCAATCTCACTTTCCTGATCTTGCTGAATGTCTTTTAGGACATTGAGAAAATGGAATGCCACACCGAGTAATGAACCAGAAATCAGAATCCACAAAGGTGGGATGCGATTAACTGCTAGGTAGATTGAAGCTGGAAGCGCTGCACAAGCTAAGGCATATGGCAACGGCGAAAAACGTAAATACTTAAAGTAAAAGTTATATGCAATTCCACAACCCACGCCGAACAAATAAACTAGGCCGCCTTTAATGCCAAGTGGCCCTAACAAATTTGCGGCAACTGCTATTGGCAAAATAATAAAGGTGGCTTTGCGCAATTGCGCTACCGTGACCGAGCCTTTGACTAAAGGCTTATTTACTCGATTATTTTGTAAGTCATCTGGATAGTCATATAAATCATTACTCCACCCGATTAAGAGTTGGCCCAGAAAAACGGTGCCTGCAATGACGTAAGCAGGGCCTTCCCACCACAGTTGTACGGCCAAAATAAAGGCAATTGCAGTAACAATCATCGTCGGCCCAAAATGGGCAGCTTTTAAATAGGGCTTAACTCTTAGCAATCGCATGAAGTGTCAACGGCTTCAGAAGGCGCAACATCCATCGCTGGGCTTCGTCTGAAAAATCCTGAAGGCTTTAAATGAAAACCGGTGCGCTCTACTGGCATAACTGGCCAATCTTCTGTACGTGGAATGTGATTGGTGCCAAACACATGCCACATCACGACATCAGTATTTTCAGTTGATCGATTATTTTTGGTCCATTCAGGTAGACCCGCACCACCATCGTGCTGGAAAGGGTAATCCCCTGCTGGGTATCGTTCGGATTCTGTATTTGGTGTAACCCATAAATGGCTATACATAAATCCAGCGCGTTTGCCCAGCACAGATTCTTTATGTGCAAGTGGGTATGTAGTGTGGCCAGGAATTAACTTATAACCAACTGGGTGACCGACATGGTTTTTCTTATTTGGATTAACTATTTTCCAGAATCGACTTTTTAGCGGATCAATTAAACGCATGGCGTTATGTTCGGTATCTAAAACGCTTTCGCGGGTTTCATATGCGCCGCCATAAGGATTTTTCTCACCGATTGGGTGCGCAAAGGATTCGATTTCAATAACGCTGTTATTCGTTCCATCGATATCAAGATCCATACGAGCGCACAAAATATGTTGGTGGTATGGCGCCCACAATCCTGGTTCTAGTTCAGTTGCCGAAGGATGATCTTTGCCAGGTGTATCGGCCAAAGTTAAAACGATTCCAGTTAGTTTGGCTTCAAATTCAATTGAACCGTCTTGGTACAAATACCAGAAGTAGCCGTATTCATAGTTGTTAACGGTAACAATTGATGAGGCAACAAAGCGGCGGCCTCGGCGAACTTCAACATGACCATCGACATCAACGTGCTTCCAGAGAATTCCGAAATCTTCTTCATGCATACAGATAGCGTTTTTAATGGTTCGGACAGTGCCATCGCCTTCAGTGACCGCAGCATCTAGATAAACGATTTCGCCTAGGCAGTCGCAACCAAGAGTTAATGAGTTAGTGAAATTTCCTAAGCCAAATTCGCCAGTATCGAAAGCGTTTTTGCGGTAAGCCCCTTGTGCTGGATCGCCATAAGGAATCACAAGTTCGGCAATAGATAAGCGGTGAGCAATCTTGCGAGGTGTGCCTTCATCGGTGAAGTGCACATCGTGAATAACTAAACCTTCGCGTTGATCAAAACCAATTCTAAATGACCAGCGCTCCCATTTGATATTCCAGCCCTCAACATCAAATGATGCGCCATCTGGTTGATGAATCATCAGCTCTTTTAATTTTATGTTCGCGCCAGTTTGAGATTCACGGTATGGCCCTGGCGTTTGTGGAATAGGTACTTCGGCGTTGTCTTCAAGACCTACAACCTCTTCGGCATCAATATCAACGATGGCATGTAAACCATGAATTGGATGGGCATAGAAATTTGAATCAGGTGTTGGCTGATGCCACATTGGGGTCCAAATTAATCGGCGACCATCATCTAAGTGCGCCGGAATCTGTGCGCCAATTGGCCACGTCTCCATATGAACCGTTGAAATATCATCAATACCGCGGCGAGCTAGTGCATCCTTGACGCTTTGATCACGGCGAACAACATCTAAAGCTATTGCAGATTCGACAACGCTAACAGGTGATTTAGCCCCAGGAATTTCTTTATATTCTTTAGCTACACCTTCGGTTGTTATTAAACCTTCAGTCACTACTGCTTTTTTGCGATCCCAGATTGTTACACGTGCGGTTCGATCTAGTTTTTTACCTGATGCAAGTTCGGCCTTAGTTGGCTCGTGAAGCTGCAACATTGCAAATAGATGATGTGCCTCTAAACCCCACGCTTTGCGTGAATGAGCAACGATTAACTCTTGTTCGGCGTGACTTAACGGGTCTAATGAATGCTCGAATGACATTTGGTGAGTATAGAGGGGGCGAATTAACTTGGTAAGTACTGCTTTGCTTGGCCATTTCGCGCAAATGCTAGAAGTGTTAAACCAAATTCGCCAGCTAAATCAACCGCAAGTGATGTCGGTGCGCTAACGCCAACTAATGCAGAAATACCCGCACAAACCGCCTTTTGGACAAGTTCGTAACCAACTCGGCCAGAAACAACAAGCGTCCAATCCGAAAGCGGCAGTTTTCTATCCATTAGCGCTGCGCCAATTACTTTATCTACTGCGTTATGGCGGCCAACATCCTCGCGCACCCACA
>WLCU01000129.1 GCA_009705165.1 Actinomycetota bacterium
CCCTGTTTTTGCACCGAAGGACCCGGGTTCGATTCCCGGCACCTCCACTGTATGTAATTGAAAGTACATGTCCCTGCAGGAACCTATCAACGTCTCTGCAGGAACCTATCAACGTCTCTGCAGGAACCTATCAACGTCTCTGCAGGAACTTATCAGCTGGACAAAAGTTAATGACTGTAAATTGGTTTGAACCCAGACTTCAAAATCTAATTTTTCCACTCGGAACCTTCTTATTTTGAATCACTATGCTTGAAGACATCCAATCATGAATTGCACGCCGATCTTCGCGAAACATTAATCCCGCATCTGCTAGAGAGAATGCTCCATATGTGAAAGAGGAAAGAACTCCTCCTATTACTCCCTTGAAGACCAGCTCGCGCATCGCCATTTGTCCCCAGCTCAGTGGGAGATTTGTCTCTACATTTACAATTTCATGGCCAAGCAATTGGTGTCCTGGTGTAGTCCCTTTGGCCCATGTATACGCTGACCAAATTAGCCAACCGATTCCAAGAGTCAGAATACTTATGACTAGTTCGGCCGCAAATGCGGCTATTCGTGTTTGAGGTGTAGCTAATTGAGATGTTTGTGTGTTCATTCCTTCAGGTTAGCCAAAGAAAAAAGTAAGAATTTTTAGGTAGCTAAAGTGTGGATGGAGCAGAACGAATATTCACTCTCAGTAAGGTAATTTGCCGATGCGTAGAAGTATTTGAATTGAGTTATTAAAATCAATGCTGGCCGCTTGGCCCATGTCCATCTTTGCCATTGCTTCCGCCAAAAGGCCGCCATTTTGCGACTGGACCGAATTCAGGTTTATTTTCAATAATTTCTTTGCGAACCGGAATTGTTTTCCAACCTTTTTGTTGCAGGAAACCATTTAATTTCTTGGTTAATATCGCAAAAATTCGAAACTCTGGAAAGTATTCATTGCGACTACCTATGTAGCAGAGCACAATTGATGTCACACCGATTAATCGTGGAAATAGTGGCAAGCTTGGAATGAAGATCCATTGGCCACCCACCATTGTTCCCATCAAAACAAAGGCTCCGTGGATAATGCGTTTAAGCATAAGAGTTATAGGAGACTGCGTTTTAATCCGCGCAATTCCTATTGCGATTGGACCCGAGATAATTGCAATAGCGAGGAGAATTGTTACTAGTACAACCAGACTTTCCATCTACATCCCCTCACACTCAAAGCTGACTACGGCTTTTGTAAACTTAATTCCAACTCCACTCATCACGGATAGCTGAGTAAAGCACCATATCAATTTGCGATCCATCTTCTTTGCGCGATTTCTTGCGCATGATGCCCTCAAGGCTATACCCAGAGTTTTCGAGAAGCTTGCGAGAGGCGATGTTTTCAACATTTACAACCGCCTCTATGCGCTCAAAACCGATGCTCTCAAAGCCGAACTGAGTGAGAAGTTTTGTGGCAGTTACACCAATTCCTTTGCCGCGCATAGGGGCGGTTAGCCAGTATCCAATTTCAGCAACATGCTCACGAAGATCCATGCTGTGAAAAGAAAAAGCGCCAGCGAATTTTGCATCGTCATCGTTACCGTATTGAACGGCTAGCTGAAGTTCAGTTTGATTTGCAAAGGTATTTGGAGAGCGCTCTCGCACATAAAACTCGGCATTTGCCATTGAGTAATTGGAAGGAATTCTTGTGAAGATCGGAATTATTGGATCTTGGGCACCTTCAAAAAGCTGAGGAATATCATTTTCGTTTGGTGCGCGAAGCGTAATCAGGCCATGTGTAAGTGTCGGAACCTCTGTTGGCCACCAAATCATTTCGCAAGTATGCACTAGGACGGTATCGACTTCGCGCACTTTGGTATCGACTTCGCGCACTTTGGTATCGACTTCGCGCACTTTGGTATCGACTTCGCGTCGCATGGATTGCGGGCTAGGCATCACACCATTTCGTTAATTGGACGCGCTGGCACAAAATAGGTTTTTCCAACTGGAGATGTCCATTCACAGGAGCCATCTTCATGGCTAACTAATCCCCAGCGGCCATGCGTTTTCATTCGATGATGTCGCCTGCACAGTAACCCAAGGTTTTCAAGATTAGTTTTTCCGCCCGCATCCCAACTATGTGCATGATCAATGTCAGCTCGTGTAGCGGGTTGTCGACATCCAGGAAATCGGCAGGTGCGATCTCGAGCTAATAAAAAATCAACTAATGCTTGCGGAGGCTCATACTTTTCTCGACCAAAATCAAGTAGATTTCCTGTTTGCGGATCAGTTATAAATCTTTTCCATGTTGCATCCGAAGCTAATTCTCTTGCAATTGATGCCGGGATTGCTCCGTATCCAGAAAGTTGACCTGGATTCTCTGCTAGCCCCAATAAAGTTGGAAGATCGATAGTGACGTTTACCGTTACTGCGCGACGGTGAGGTTTTACGAGATCAACATTCTCAGCAAGAGCAGAAGAGAGAATTGCTGTTAAGGCATCAGCACGTTTGTTATCGGCTGATAGCAATGACCATGAACTAGTCTCAGCGCGATTACTCAATGTGTTATCACCAGAACCTGCACCAGAACCTGCACCAGAACCTGCACCAGAACCTGCACCAGAACCTGCACGATATAAGCGAGCAGCCTCACTGCGTTCGCGTTCATCTTTCTCATTCATCTTTAATATGAAAGCCTCTAGCGATTTCATAACAATCTGTGCATCTTGCGCGGGCAATATTGCAACCACGGTCGCCATGCCATCGGAATCGTTGTAACAGCTGACTTTGCGTGATTCACGGGCCCGGTCAACGATTTCTTCAAATTCTGCAGGAGCCAACTGCGCGATTGTTGTCCGAACTTTATTTGCTACTTGGCCTGGGGTGTGAAACTCAGCAAAGCTCAATGCTTTTGATTCAACTTCATATATTGCAGACTCACTTAATCCATCTCGAATTGCAGCTGCAGTTTCCTTGGCGATAACAGTGGCATGTGAGGCCGAAATCTCTCCCATAGCCAACGCGGCACAGGTATTAGGTAAATGATTTACGAGAGTTCGTGCGACATCTATTCGAAGCTGTGCGCTATTTGGTGATAAGCGAAGTGCAGTAGCAATGTCTTCTCGCTCTGCTTCATCAACCCCATCCCAAATTTTGTCTGTGCTGCTGGATTCATCGCCAGCGATTGCAACAATTGCCCGCTGTAGTAATGCCTGTAGCCAAGCCGCCTGACGTTCTAGGGCAGTAAGAAAATCTATTCGGGCGGAAACAGAAAGTTCCATGGGATTGATTGGTGCCAAAATTGAAAGAGATTTTATGCCAGGGATTGAATGCAATAAGTCAGCAATAACCTGATCAGAACTTATTGATTCGTATTTTTTTGTTGCAACAGGAGAGAGCTCTTGAACTGGATAAAGGTTGGCGCTGCTCATGTATTGAACAATGGCCAGGGGTACTGACAAAGAAAATCGTTATCAACAGGTAAAGCTTTGGTTAGAAACCAAAATCAGCCCCTATGTGAAAGCAAAATCAGCCCCTATGTGAAAG
>WLCU01000013.1 GCA_009705165.1 Actinomycetota bacterium
ACATGCGTGTGATGTTTGCAGGTGCACACGATGAAATTCCTGATCGTCAAGGTCGCGTAACTATTCCTCAAGGACTTCGCACATATGCAGGTCTTGAAAAAGATTGCATCGTTATTGGTGCAAATACTCGCGTTGAAATTTGGGATGCAACTTCATGGAATGAATATCTAGCAGATCGCGAAAAGGGTTTTGCTGATGTTTCAGAGGAGGTTTTTCCCGGCTTGTTCTAACTCTCTCATTTGTGGCCACCGCCGACCCTTCGAAAATAGCGGCGCCCCTTCCCCGGCGCCGTTATCACATAGATCCGTCGGCCGGCGGTGACCAGAGATGAGAGCTCAGCACCAAATTAGTTATTTAAAAAATTAATGTTTGAAAGGGGGATGTAATGAATAAAGACATGGCACATGTTTCAGTAATGCGCGATCGTTGCATAGATTTATTGACCCCTGGAATTGAAAAAAGTGAAAACCCTGTTGTAGTTGATGCAACTCTCGGTTTTGGCGGGCACACCGAGGCAATTCTTTCTAAGTTTCCCCAAGTAAAAGTAATTGCAATCGATCGAGATACTGATGCAATTACGGCAGCAACAAAGCGTTTAGCAGAATTTGGCAATCGCTTACAAACATCACATGCCACTTTTGACCAAATTGCAGAAGTTGTCACATCCCATGGTTATACAAAAATAGATGGCGCAATTTTTGACTTAGGTGTTTCATCAATGCAGCTTGATCAAAGCGAACGCGGGTTTTCTTATTCACAGGACGCTCCGCTTGATATGCGCATGGATCGCTCTCAATCACTAACTGCGGCTGAGATTGTAAATACATATGAACCAGGTCAATTAGTTCGCATTCTGCGCACTTATGGCGAAGAAAAGTTTGCGACCCGCGTAGTAGAGCGCATCGTTAAAGCTCGTGAGATTGCACCGCTTAATTCAACTGCTCAACTTGCGACAATAATCAAAGATGCAATTCCTGCAGCTACTCGTCGCACTGGAGGCAATCCAGCTAAACGCACTTTTCAGGCACTTCGCATAGAAACCAATGATGAGTTAGGTGCAATTACGAGGGCGCTTCCGGAAGCGCTGAACTTACTTAATATCGGCGCACGACTTGTTGTGATGTCGTTTCAATCACTTGAAGATCGCATAGTTAAAGAGCTCTTTGTCGCATCAACTACTTCTGGAACCCCCCGCGGATTGCCTTTTGAAATCCCTGAATTTGCCGCCAAGTTTTCGTTGGTAATTCGCGGAAGTGAAACTCCTACCGAACAGGAATTGATAGACAATCCGCGATCGGCATCGGTGCGGTTGCGTGCAATAGAAAGAGTGGCTGCATAATGGCAATGACCGCATTAGCGCCAGCAATTTCTCGTTCACGAGAGTTAATTATCAATAAAACTCAAGAGGTTGCTTTTAAGTTAGTACCAGATATTTCTGAACAGACGCAAGAAAACCGTAAATACTTTGCCAAATTTATTTCTATTATAGGAATCCTTGCCTTGATGTTCTTGCTCTTCATCAATACCTTGCTTGCCCAAGATGCATTTACCTTAAGTCATCTTAAACTTGAAGCAAAAATGGTAAGTGATGAACGTGAAGCTCTAGCTAGGCAAATTGACCAGGAATCTTCTCCAGAAAATCTGGCTAAGAATGCCCAGGCACTTGGTATGCGCCCATCAGAATCTCCAGTCTTTCTTTTGTTGAAGCCAACTACCCAAAGCCCAGAAAGTTTAAGTAATGGGTAATTTTTCACTTTCACATAGCAGAATTAGAGCCCTAATTTTTCTTATGGCTTTGGTGATGTTTGTTTTTGGACTACGACTTGTGCAAGTTCAAGCTGTGCAAGCCAGCGATTACCGTAGCCGCGCCTTTAATGAAATGGAAAATACTAAGTCGCTGCCGGCGCCTAGAGGTGAAATAACTGATGTTAATGGTGTTGCTTTTGCCCGAAGCGTTGCAGCAACAAGCATCGTGGTTGATCAGACACAGATTTCAAACCCTGCACGAGTCGCCGCTTTTGTTGCACCAATTTTGGGGCTCCCGGTCCAGCAAGTGCAGGAAAGTATTACTGGTAAACGCAAATGGAATATGGTTTATCAAAATGCGAAACCTGCACTTTGGCAAAAACTCACTAAAACACTTGCCGAATTCAACTCGCAGTTTCCAGCAATGAGCCCCTCCAGAATTATTGGGTTTTTCCCAGAACGAGGTTACATCCGTGAATACCCATCCGGCTCACTTATAGCTTCATTAGTTGGATTTGTGAACCGTGAAGGCGTTGGCGCATCTGGCTTAGAGTCGAGCATGAACTCGATAATTTCTGGAGTCGACGGTAAATATTCATATGCAAATGGCTATGGGGCAGAGATTCCAGGATCTCAATCAGAAATTATTCCGGCATTATCTGGCACGAATGTCCGTTTAACCATTGACCGCGATATTCAATGGGTTGCATCAAAAGCAATTTCAGATGCGGTTAAAGCATCAAAGGCAATTAGTGGAACTGTTATCGTGATGGATCCAAAGACTGGTGAAATTCTTGCTCATGCAACGGCGCCAACTTTTGATCCAAATAAAACTTCTACCGTATCTCTAGTTGCTATGCGCAATCCATCAGTACAAGATGTCTATGAACCCGGTTCAACTGGCAAAGTTATGACGCTTGCAGCTGCAATTGAAGAAAAGAAAATAGGCGCCGAAACTGTTTTTAATGTTCCCTACGCCCTCAAACGATCAGACAAAGTTTTTCATGATCACGAACGCCATGTGCTCCAGCGCCTAACAACAGCTGGAATTTTGGCTGTATCTAGCAATACGGGTTCGATTCAAATTGGCGAACTATTGTCCAACGATAAGTTTTATGACTATTTATCCAAGTTTGGTGTCGGAAGTAAAACTGGATCAGGTCTTCCAGGTGAATCCAAAGGAATTTTGCCTAAAGTTGCTGATTGGTCCGGTACTTCTGCTCCAACTTTTGCTTTTGGGCAAGGTTATTCACTGACATCAATGCAAGCCACAAGTATTTATGCAACTATCGCAAACGATGGAATTCGAGTTTCACCAACCACAATTGCTGGAACAACTGATTCAAATGGGAATTTTACCGCATCTGCCCAACGATCATCTCAACAAGTAGTTAGCCCAGAAACTGCAAAGACAATGCGCTTGATGTTAGAAAGTGTTGTATCTGATAAAGGAACCGCACCTGCCGCCGCTATTCCTGGATACCGAGTTGCAGGTAAAACAGGAACAGCAATGCGTATCGATGACACTTGTGGTTGCTATCGCGGTTACACCGCATCATTTATTGGTTTTGCACCTGCTGATAAGCCTGCTTATGTAATAAGCGTGACTATTCAAGCACCAAAGGGTTTACATACAGGTGGTGGACTTGCAGGGCCTGTATTTAAAAAAGTCATGTCTTTTGTTTTACAGAGCCGACATGTTGCTCCTACTGGAACAAAAATTTCTCCAGTCGCTCTTACTGAAAGAGCACTGATTACAAAGAAGGCCCAGGATGCAACGGCCTCTAACTAGTCATTCAAAGAAGCTGACGGCACTCGGTGCGATTATTGGCGCAACTCTTAATTCTGACTTCGACATAGAGGTAAGTGGGATTTCACAATCAAGTGCTGCAGTGATTGCGGGCGATCTATTTGTTGCATTGCCTGGTGAAAAATTTCATGGCGCAGAATTTGCTCGTGATGCCATAGAAAAAGGTGCGGTTGCAGTTCTAACCGATGAAGCTGGCGCGGCTATGATTGATGGTGTTCCAGTTCTTGTATCAAGTAATCCACGTCGAGCCGCAGGTATAGCAAGTGCGTGGTTTTATTCAGAACCAATGCGAGATCTATATAGCATCGGCGTAACAGGTACAAATGGAAAGACCACAGTCACAACACTTCTTCATCAGATTATGACTGCAGCAGGCCGGGATAGCGGATTGATTGGCACGGTAGAAACCCGAATTGGTGTCGAGGCAGTTGCAAGTAAACGAACCACTCCGGAGAGTAGCGACTTACAAGCGCTTTCAGCGGTTATGCGTGAGCGACATATGCGAAACCTTGTGATGGAGGTTTCAAGCCATGCAATTACTCTTGAACGAATTCGAGGAAGTCATTTTGCAGTTGTTGGTTTTACAAATCTTTCGCAAGACCATTTAGATTTTCACAAAAATATGGAGGAGTATTTCGCTGCAAAAGCAAAACTCTTCACATTTGAATATGCTGATTTAGCTGTAATCAACATCGATGACAGTTATGGAAAGCGCTTAGCTGAATTAACTCAACTTCCAGTCGTGACTCTTTCACGCTTGGATACAAAAGCTAATTGGCATTACTCATCACTAACAAGTGATTATGTTGGTGCATCAGTTTCAGTCAGAGGCACAGGCGGAATTCTCATTGAAGGTAAAACGCAATTACATGGTGGCTATAACTACGATAATTTGCTGATGGCAATTGCAATCGCGGTTGAAAGTGGAATTGACCCAATTGATATAGCCGCAATATTGCCAACACTCACTGGTGCTGTTGGGCGTTTAGAGGCGGTTCGATTGGGGCAGAATTTTACGGCCCTGGTTGATTATGCACATTCACCAGATGCCGTTACGCGAGTTTTAGAGACTGCACATGAAATAACTGATGGCAAGGTTATTGCAGTATTAGGTTGCGGGGGAGATCGTGACACAACTAAGCGAACTTTAATGGGGCAGGCTTTGCATAACGGCGCTGATGTAGCGATATTTACAAGTGATAATCCACGTTCAGAAAAACCCGAAGCGATTCTTGAACAGATGGTTCTTGATATCGACATAGTGCCACCGAGCGCGATAATTGTTGATCGCGCACAAGCAATTAAAACTGCCGTTGACCTGGCCGAGCCAGGAGATGTTGTCATGGTTCTGGGTAAGGGCCATGAAAAAGGTCAGGAAATCAATGGAAGCATTCAAGAATTTGATGATCGCGTTGAATTAGCAAAAGCGATTGAAGATAAGAAGTGATTACTTTAACTGCGGGCGAGATTGCTCTTCTTCTAGGGGGAGAACTGCATTGCGATAAAGACTTACTGGTGTCAAAGGCACCTGTATTTGATTCACGTTTAGCAACTCCGGGCTGTATTTTCTTAGCTCTGCAGGGTGAGAATCTTGATGGACATGAATTTGCAGCTGATGCATATCGCAAAGGAGCAATGTTTTCACTGACTTCAAAGCGAATTGATGGACCATGCATTGTTGTTAAAGATGTTCTTGAAGCCTTATCTATTCTTGCCGAGTTTGTTCGAAAGCGATTAGAGAAACTAACAGTTATTGCAATTACTGGGTCTCAAGGAAAAACGAGCACAAAAGATCTTTTATTTCACATGTTAAGCGCCGTTGGTCCAACCGTTGCACCTGCAGGCTCGTTTAATAATGATTTAGGGCTACCCATTACTTTGCTTGAATGTGATGATCGCACTCGATTTTGTATTTTAGAAATGGGTGCACGTCATAAAGGCGATATTGCGCGTTTGTGTGAAATTGCAAAACCTAATATCGGGGTTGTACTAACTGTTGGAACTGCGCACTTAGGTGAATTTGGTTCGCAAGAAGCGATTGCACAAACTAAGGGTGAACTGATTGCTTCACTGGATAAGAATGCAATCGCAATTCTGGGCACTTATGATCAATTCACCCCAGCCATGTCAAAACTCCATGATGGCCAAGTGATTTTCTTTGGCGAAGGTCCAGATTATGAAGTCCGGGCAACAGATATAGAGATGCGTGAGGGTAGACCGCACTTTGATTTAGTAACCGCAGCAGGCCGCGACGCAGTTGGAATGCGAACAGTTGGTGCCCACCAAGTCTCGAATGCTTTAGCAGTTGCAGCCGTAGGTACAGCACTTGCTTTACCCCTTGAATTAATTGCAAGTTCACTTTCAACTGCGCAAGTTTCAAGCAAATGGCGAATGGAGCTTCATGAAGTTGGTGACTTACTCATCATCAACGACTCATACAACGCTAACCCCGCCTCTATGGCAGCTGCGCTACGGTCATTAACGCTCTTTGCGCAAGAACGTGGGGGAGCAGCCTGGGCATTTTTAGGAAAGATGCATGAACTCGGCGAGTCACAAGCCCAAGAAAGCGCCGCAATCGCTGACCTTGCAGTTGAATTAGGTATTGATCACTTAGTTGAAATTAATGCCCCTGAATATGGAACGCCAGAAGGTGCGATGACTGTCCATCACAGAAGCGATTTTGAATCTGCGATTGATTTAGTTAAGTACTTCGCGCCAGGTGATGTGGTTTTAGTTAAGGCTTCGCGTTCTGAAAGCTTTGAAATTCTTGCAGCAGCAATCGAGCAAGCTTGGAAAGAGAGAGGCGAAAGCACCGAATGAGACAGATTTTAATTGCCGGTGCCGTCGCCTTAGCTTTTGCACTATTTGGAACCAAAGGATTAATCCGTATCTTGGCATCTCGCGGTTATGGTCAAATTATCAGAGACGATGGACCGTCTACACATAAAACAAAACATGGCACACCTACTATGGGTGGAGTCATCTTTATTGTTGCTGCAATCGTTGGTTATGTTGTTGCCCACCTTGTAACTGGAAACGGCATGACCGTGTCAGCTATTTTAGTAATCGGCCTAGTAATTGGTCTTGGATGTGTTGGTTTTCTTGATGATTGGCTTAAAGTTTCACGACAAAACTCATCGGGATTAAAAGGGCGCTACAAGCTCCTTGCGCAAGCAGTTCTCGCTGGTGTTTTTGGGTATTTAGGTTTGCAGTTTGCTGATTCAAATCAACTGACTCCTATTTCTAGTTATTTATCCGGCGTGCGTGAAACAACGATTTTTCTAGGTTCGGCTCTTGTCATCATCTTTGTAATTGTGATGGTTATGTCAGCAAGCAATGGAGTCAATTTGACTGACGGACTAGATGGTCTTGCAACTGGTGCAACGATTATGACTTTTCTAGCCTTTGTTCTCATTGGTGTGTGGGAATTTGGTCAGAGTTGTGCAATTGGCGTTTTTGGGCCGACAAATTGCTACCAAGTTCGAGATCCGCTTGACCTGGCAGTTCTAGCAGCAGCTTTTGCTGGTGGTTGCACTGGGTTTCTTTGGTGGAACACCGCACCAGCAAAAATCATTATGGGAGACACGGGTTCGTTGGCACTAGGTGCCGCAATCGCTGGCTTTGCAACCACACTTCGAGTCGAACTTTTGCTTATTCCACTCGGTGGCTTATTTGTAATTGTCACAATGTCAGTTGTTATTCAAACGCTGTACTTCAAAATCAGCGGAGGCAAGCGCGTCTTTAGAATGGCGCCGCTACATCATCACTTTGAACTCAAAGGGTGGGCTGAAATTACAGTGGTAATTCGTTTTTGGATTATTGCCGGACTCAGTGTGGCCGGTGGACTTGGTTTATTTTATGCCCAGTGGGTCGTTAAGTAGTTTTATGCCTATTACTTTTCAATCGCAGCGAATTCTGATTTTAGGTGCAGGCGTTACCGGAAATGCGGTAGCACGTTCATTAACAGAGCGCGGTGCACACATTGTTATTGCAGATGAAAAGTCAAGTGCAGCCAGCGAATTTGTCATCTCAACTCCAAGTGAAATTGAAATTTCAGATTTTGACAAAATTGTCGTTTCCCCAGGCTGGAAACCTGACCACCCACTCATCATTGCCGCACGCGAAGGCGAGTTAGAGCTTCTCAACGAAATTGATCTAGCCTGGCAAATTCGTAGTGAAAGAGCACCAGGTCAACGCTGGTTAGCGGTCACGGGTACGAATGGCAAAACATCTACAGTTGAATTAGTCGCAGCGATTTTGCAAAAGGGCGGAATCAAAGCAGTTGCTTGCGGAAATGTTGGCGATACTGTGATTGACGCAGTTGATCGCCCAGATGCTTATGAAGTGTTAGTCCTAGAACTTTCTTCTTTTCAGCTGCATTGGTCAAACCAAGCTCAGTTTGTTGCAAGCGCAGTTTTAAACATTGCCGATGATCACATCGATTGGCATGGCAGCTTTGATGAGTATGCAAAAACAAAATTAACTTTACTTGAGCGTTCAACTACCGCGATTCTTAACGCACAAGATGGCGAAATAGTCACAAGAACTAGCCATTGGCAGGGAAGAAAAGTTTTCTACTCACTCGATACTCCCGCTCCAGGTGAACTTGGATTAGTCGAAGAGCTCCTAGTAGATCGAGCATTTGTTGCCGATCCACAAGAAGCCGCAGTCTTTGCCGAACTTGTTGAAGTTAAACCGACAATTCCGCACAATGTTTCAAATACGTTAGCCGCTGCCGGGCTTGCTCGCGCAGTTGGCATTTCCCATGAGGATATTCGTGGCGCAATTAAAGAATTTCGTCCAGGGCGACATCGCATTGAAACCGTTCATGCAGCGAATTCAATTACGTGGGTTGATGACTCAAAAGCTACTAACCCACATGCTGCAACTGCATCACTTCTATCGCACGAATCAGTGATTTGGATTGCCGGGGGATTAGCAAAAGGTGCGGACATGGAATCAATGATTGAAAAAACCAATAAGCGAATTAAAGCTGCGATTTTAATTGGTACCGACCGTGATCTAATTGAAAAAGCTTTAATCAAGTTTTGCCCAGAAGTTCCAAGAATTCTTGTTGATGGTAGTGATTCACAAGAGCTGATGGAAAAAGTGATCACTCAAGCGTTAAGCCTTGCGACTGCGGGAGACACCGTGCTGCTCGCACCGGCATGTGCATCAATGGATCAATTTAAATCTTATGCAGATCGTGGAGATCGGTTTGCCGCAGCGGTTGCGAAAGTGGTCTCACATGAAGACTGAAAATACTAAAAGCATTTTCTCTAGACCCATCAATCTTTATTACATGCTTATTGGCAGCACTTTGGCCCTGAGCATCTTTGGCTTAGTAATGGTTTTTTCAGCTTCTTCGATTTACTCATTAGAAAATAAGGGCACGGTCTGGGCAATTTTGTTGCGCCAATTTGTTTTCCTTGTAATCTCATTACCGATGGCTTGGGTTTTATCCCGTTTATCTCTTGCGCGCTGGAAGCAGCTGTCAAAGCTAGGGGTCAGAATCTCGCTCTTCCTGTTAATTATTGTTCAGATACCTTCTGTAGGTAAGAGTGTAAATGGAAATCACAATTGGATCACTTTGGGATTTGTAGATGTTCAACCAAGTGAAATTGCAAAGTTTCTAATGATTTTATGGGCAGGAGCCACTCTTGCTAAACACGAACGGGCTGGAGAGATTCAAGCAAATGTTTTGAAACTAATTGCTCCGGCTTTCATGCTTTGCATATTTCTAGTTCTTTTCGGCAAAGATTTGGGTACTGCTTCGGTTTTTGCTTTTATTCTTGCCGGTTTGCTATGGGTTTCAGGAGTGCAGTTAAGGATATTTGCTGGCATCACAGCAGTGGGTTTTGCTGCAATCGCGGCTCTGATTTTGGCTGCCCCATATCGAGTTGCTCGGCTATCAGTATTTTTAGATCCATTTGCAGTCGAGCAATATAAATCAGTGGGGTGGCAACCTGCCCACAGCCTCTTAGGTCTTGCAAGTGGCGGACTATTTGGTGTGGGGTTAGGTGCAAGTAGACAAAAATGGGGAAATCTTCCTGAAGCTCATACAGATTTTATTCTCTCAGTAATTGGTGAAGAGCTTGGCTTATTTGGCACGCTTGCAGTATTAATTCTTCTTTCTGTTTTATTACTCTCAATTTTTAGAATTGCAGTGCGGGCACAAGATCCGATGGTTCGGTATGTGTGTTCAGGTGTTGGTTGTTGGATTGGCGTTCAAACTTTTCTCAACATCGGTTCAGCTATCAGTGTGCTCCCCGTTGTAGGTGTAACTTTGCCATTGCTTTCATATGGAGGTTCGGCTTTGATTGCAACGTATATGGGTGTCGCCTTCGTCATCGGTGCAGCTCGACGTGACCCAGCGATTTATAGCGAGCTAGCAAAAACAGGAATTCCTAGATGGCTTCGATAGTTTTAGCCGGCGGTGGCACCGCTGGTCACATTGAACCAGCGTTGGCTGTAGCTCGTGTTTGGCAATCCGAACACCCCGAGGATCACATCGTTTTTTTAGGAACAAAGCATGGGCTTGAAAATACGTTAGTGCCAGCTGCGGGATTTACTTTAAGAAATATTGAGAAAGTTTCTATTTCAAGAAAACCATCATTGTCTTGGTTTCAAATTCCAAAGGACCTTCTGACTTCAATTAAAGAATGTAAGAAGATTCTAAAAGGCAGCGATTTGCTTATTGGTTTTGGTGGCTACGTAAGTGCGCCGGCATACATTGGGGCCAAAATTTCTGGCGTTCCAATTGTGATTCACGAGGCAAATGCAAAACCTGGCTGGGCCAATCGATTAGGCGCATTACTCACACCATATTTAGCCGTTGCCAATGAAGTAGATTCTGGAGCTTTTCAAAAAGCGCTCATAACTGGATTGCCACTTCGAAGCGATGTTGCCACTGCCCTTACTGAAGCAGAAAAAGACTGGGCGCTAGCGCGCAAAGAGGCAAAAGCGCGTTTAGCTTTTGATCCAGATAAACCATTGATATTTGTGATGGGTGGTTCGCAGGGTTCAGCGGCGATCAATGCAGTTATTGCCCAAGCGCTTCCCACATTTAAATCTCGAAATATTTCGATTTTGCACTCTGTTGGGCAGCAAAATGTGCTGCCTGAAGCAACAGATTCATATCGCCCTGTTGCTTATGTTCACGACATGGCCGATGCCTATTTAGCAAGTGATTTAATCATTGCGCGAAGTGGCGCGGTGACGTGTAGCGAATTTAGAGCTTTGGGTCGCTACGCTGTTTTTGTGCCACTACCAATTGGAAACGGGGAGCAGTTTCATAATGCTCAAAGATTGGTAGGCGAAGCTCGCGCACAGATAGTTGAGCAGCAAAGTTTTACCTCGCAATATCTTGAAAGTTTAATTGACTCAATCTTGCGTGCAGCTTCACAAGCGCCAATGGCTGGCTCACACGTTGATGCCCAAGCTGGCCAAAAAATTGCATCTCTTGGAGCCCATGCTCTGGAGGTGGGATGAATACAATTACTTTGAACTCATTAATTGGTAAAAGGGTTCACTTCATTGGCATCGGTGGCGCTGGCATGAGTGGTTTAGCGCGTATTGCTCTTTCGCATTCAATTAGCGTTAGTGGTTCAGATGCCAAAGATTCTTCAGTGGTTAAAGCTTTACAGGCACTTGGTGCAACGATTGCAACTTCACATTCGGCACAGAATGTTGATGGGGCTGATTTAGTTGTTTACTCAACTGCAATTGCCAAGAGTAATCCTGAAATGATTCGTTCGCAGGAACTCTCACTTCCAATGCTAACTCGTGCTTCTGCGCTCTCGATTTTGATGTCAGAGTCCAAAAGCATTGCGGTAGCTGGCACTCATGGAAAAACAACTACATCATCTATGTTGGCAGTTGCCTTACAGGCTTGCGGAGCTGATCCTTCCTTTGCTATCGGTGGAACTATTACTGCCTCAGGTTCAAACGCACATCGAGGTACCGGAGAAATATTTGTTGCTGAAGCCGATGAATCCGATGGCTCATTTGTTGAATATCATCCATTTGCAGCAATCATTACAAATATTGAACATGATCACGTAGATTTTTTCGCTACTCCAGAATCGGTTTTTGATGCCTTTGGAGACTTTGTTTCATCAATACACAGTGATGGTTTCTTGACCTACTGTCACGACGATGCAGGTGCAAAAGCTCTAGCTCTAAAAACTACTAACTGCGCCTTAGTCTCATATGGGACCAGTGATAACTGCGATTTAACGCTAGATTCAATCGAACTAGAGGCTATGGGTTCTAGAGCTCGCGCAATTTGGCG
>WLCU01000130.1 GCA_009705165.1 Actinomycetota bacterium
CCGTTGTACTCACCCGTGCTAAGCCTCTTGGAATCACAGTTGTCGAAATTGATTCAGGTCATGTGGTGCGCGATGGTTACGAAGGTGAATTCTTTGGAGCTTTATTGCAATATCCGGATACAACTGGAACCGTTATTGATTACTCATCTTTTGCCGAATATGCCCATTCACGAGATGCATTAGTTATTGCTGCAACAGATCTTTTGGCTTTGACCTTATTAAAGGCGCCAGGGGAGTGGGGGGCTGATATTGCAGTCGGAACTTCACAGCGTTTCGGAGTTCCAATGGGATTTGGTGGACCTCATGCTGGATTTATGTCCGTGCGAACCGGTCTCGAGCGTTCTATGCCTGGACGCCTAGTTGGTCAGAGCATTGATGCAAATGGCAAGCCGGCTTTTCGTTTGGCTTTACAAACTCGCGAACAACATATTCGTCGTGACAAAGCAACGTCGAATATTTGTACGGCCCAAGTTCTATTAGCAAACATGAGCGCCTTCTACGCAATGTGGCACGGTCCAGTTGGCTTACGACACATTGCCCAGAGAGTAAATAATTTCGCCTCTCGACTTCAAGCGGCAAGCAATAATCGGGAAGACGTTGTTTTTGACACCGTGCATATTGTTGTCAAGAACGCTGAAGAGATTCACAAAAAGGCGGTAGCGGCAGGTATTAATTTCGCCAGGGTAAGTGAAACTGAACTTCGCGTTAGCTTTGATGAGGAAACAACCGAAGAAGTTTTTGCCGAAGTGCTTTAAATTTTGCAGCTTAAGGATGTTGCTGGACAAGAGATTCCGCCAAAATTTGCACGTACAAGTAAGTACTTAACGCACCCCGTATTTAATACCAACCACAGTGAAACCGGCATGATGCGTTATTTGCGTAACCTGGCCGATAAAGACTTGGCTTTGGATCGAACAATGATTCCTTTGGGTTCATGCACCATGAAACTCAATGCAGTTACTGAGATGGAAGCTGTTACTTGGCCAGAGTTTTCATCTTTACACCCATTTGCTCCGGTGGATCAGAGCGTGGGATCGCGTAAATTAATTTCACAACTATCAGAATGGCTTATAGCAATCACTGGATATGACGCAGTTTCATTGCAACCAAACGCTGGAAGCCAGGGAGAATTTGCAGGTTTGCTTGCAATCAGAAACTTCCATGACTCTCGAGGTGATCAAGCTAGAAAAATCTGTCTAATTCCATCTAGTGCCCATGGTACAAATGCAGCATCGGCAGTAATGGCCGGAATGAAGGTAGTTGTTGTTGAATGTGATGAGAATGGAAATGTTTCTGTCGATGATTTAAAGCAGAAAATTTCTGAGCATGGTTCAGTGTTAGCTGCATTGATGATTACATATCCCTCAACGCATGGAGTTTTTGAGACAGCCGTCTCTGAAATATGCGCACTTGTGCATGATGCAGGTGGTCAGGTATACGTTGATGGCGCAAACTTAAATGCACTTGTTGGAGTTGCTCAACCTGGAAAGTTTGGCGCAGATGTTTCTCACTTAAATTTACATAAAACATTTGCCATTCCACACGGTGGAGGAGGCCCTGGAGTAGGTCCAGTTATCTGCAGATCTCACCTTGCTCCATTTTTACCTAATCACCCAATGGACTCACTAGCCGGACCCGCAACTGGCCCTGGAGCGATTTCAGCGGCGCCATATGGATCAGCGAGCATCTTGGCGATCTCTTGGGCTTATATCCGCTTGTTGGGGGGAGAGGGACTTACTCATTCAACTCGTACAGCGATTTTGTCGGCAAATTACATTGCAGCGCGTTTGCAAGATTCATACCCAGTGCTTTACACCGGAACAAATGGTCGGGTTGCTCACGAATGCATTCTTGATATCCGCGGTTTAACTAAAGATTCAGGTGTAACCGTTGATGATATTGCTAAGAGATTGATGGATTACGGTTTTCATGCACCAACAATGTCATTCCCAGTTGCGGGCACTTTGATGATTGAACCAACTGAGTCAGAAGACATGGCTGAAATTCACCGTTTTATCGATGCGATGATTTCGATTAGAGCCGAAATTCAGGAGATTTTAGATGGTGCTATAACCCATGAAGCTTCAGCTCTTGCTCACGCGCCTCACACAGCGCTATCGGTTGTTTCATCCCAATGGGACCGTGAATACAGCCGTGAAAAGGGCGGATATCCCGTTGCATTGGATGGTTTAGTGCCGGGAGAATCCATCGGCTCACGTATGAAGTATTGGCCGCCAGTTGCGCGTATTGATGGGGCACACGGGGATAGGAATTTGATCTGCGCCTGCCCACCAATCTCTGAGTTCGCATAACTTTACATAATGTAACTTATCGGCGATACACGTATGAACGGCGGGCAACCAAAAGCAGCCAAATGAGCGTAATTACCAACGCCCAATCGCCCAATCTGTCTCTGATGGATTGCTGGTCAATTAAGCCAACTTCGGCGTAGAGATGATCGGCAACGCCCATCTTTGTCGATTCTATAATTTTACCGCTGTGATCAATGACGGCCGAATAACCAGTTGTTGATACAGAGAGAATATTTCTTGAATGCTCAATTGCTCGGATTCTAGTTATCGATAATTGTTGGGCACTTTCTGCAGACATTCCAAATGTTGCACTATTTGTTTGTACGACTATCAAGTTGGCAGAATTTGCAGCTGATTCGAGTAGTGAATCATCGATTAATTCATAACAAATAACTGGCACAATTTTAGCTGAATTGATCTTAAAGATTACTTGCGAATTCCCAGGGGTGAAATCACTGACTTGATTTGCAAGCGGCGAGATTTTTGTGGCTAAAGATCGCAGTGGTATGTATTCGCCAAATGGAGTCAAATGTTGTTTATTGTAGATAATTTGTTGCTTATTGCTCCAAAGTATCGATGAATTAAAGCTTTGACCGCCCTTATTAACTATTGCGCCGAGAATTAGGGGTTTGCTAAAGGAGTTCAATTCATCATTTACATCTTTATTCTGGAATGGGTCAACATCGACGGCGTTTTCTGGCCACAAAAGAAAGTCGACATTGGGGTACTGGGCTAATGCTCTATTGCTCTCACTTACGTGATTGTAAAAAACAGCCTTAGCCCTGGCGTTAAAATCTAAACCGTAGTTTGGAACGTTACCTTGTATGAGCAATACCTTCATTGCGCCGGCGTCTGTGGTATTTAATGGCAAAGTTAAAAGTAACATGGGAGCAATTATCAAAACAGGTAATTTCTTATTGAAAACAAAGTAAATTAGAAGCGCCAGCAGAACGACGCAAGCCGACAATCCTGCCGCTCCCCCATAGCTTGCAATCTTTGCATATGGAGCATCTGCTTGTGAGTATGCAAGGCGCGCCCAACCGAAACCGCCAAATGGAAAAATATTTCTAACCTGTTCCATTGCGATAAAAATGAACGGATATGAGGCTATTCCCCATCGACTGGTTAAAGCCAAAGGCAAATAGAGCAGAGATAGACCGATAGATAAAATTA
>WLCU01000131.1 GCA_009705165.1 Actinomycetota bacterium
CAACGAAGATGGCACATATAGAAACAATGAAAACGAATCAAATATTGTTATCGAATGTCTTGACTGGCAGCGAAGTAAATCAAATGAAGAAATTCGCACAAATGTTTCGTCAGTTACTAACTCTGCCCCAGTCTTTGGCCCCTATGTTGCTTACAGCGGAATAACCTGCAATGCACTAAATCAAGTGATTCAAGTTCCAGTACCTGTAAATCATAAAAAATCTTTCAACACTGCAACAGCAGTATTAATTATTGGCACAACGCAAGATCCAGCTACGCCATATGTCTGGGCAAAATCTTTAAGTAAATACATCGTTGGTAGTCGCTTAGTAACGCTAAAGGGGCAAGGCCATACTGGCTATGGTCGCGGTTCGGCCTGCACTGATGACGCCGTTGATACCTACTTAACTACCGGCAAAACCCCGGCCAAAAACCTGATCTGTACGCAGTAATCCCGCATAAAACGGTGGTAATTAGCACCCCATTTCATAGGGCAAGATTTACCCATGCGCTTAGACCATGTCTCATATGTAACTTCCCATGATCAACTAGCCGACACAGTTCAACGTTTAGGTTCACGCCTTGGCTCAACATTTGTTGATGGCGGCGTTCACCCACGCTTTGGCACACGTAACTTCACTCTTCCTTTACAAAATGGTCATTACATCGAAGTTGTATGCCCACTTGATCACCCAGCATCAGATGCTTCACCTTTTGGAAAAGCAGTATCTAAGCGCGCTGCCGAAGGTGGCGGTTGGCTTACTTGGGTTGTTTCTGTCGATGATGTTTCTAAAGTTGAAGCACGACTTGGTCGCCAAGCTGTAGATGGTCACCGCACAAAGCCAGATGGACATGATCTTTCATGGAAACAAATCGGCGTTCTTGGAACTTTAGAAGATAAGCAGTTGCCGTTTTTCATCGAATGGAAATCCCTAGATCACCCATCAACTGATGGCAAAGCAATTGCAAAGATTGTAAAAGTTGAAATTGCTGGAGACGAAAAGCGAATTACTGATTGGCTAGGCAATGACTTAACTACTGCTCTTGGCAGTGACGTTGAAGTTATCTGGTTATCACCAGCTGATACTGAAGGTGAATCAGGAATCGTTGCAGTGCACTTGCTTACACCTAACGGTGTAGTTCGCGTCGACTAAAACTAGTTACTCAAAACGCGTTGCTTGCGCACAAATAGGTTTCACTAAACTCTCTATGCGCTGAACTTCGTGGCCCAGTAATTACAAACAATTCACGATCCTGCGAAAGAACTTCTAATACGTTCAAGAAACTTGTACTTAAAACAAACTCTTCGGCAAAATCAATCTCAAACCGAGTCGCTACAAGACACGGACCAACTAAAGCTAACTGATCGGCGTTAGTAGTAATTGCGCCTAATGCTTGATTGATAGTTAGTTCCTTATAAGTAAGGCCTAATCTTTCAATTAACCCGTTCTGCGGAAAGCGAAAGTCGGCCACCAGAACTGATGCCCCCACCTTGTCGGCCGCGGCATTGACGCTGAGCAAACAATTCTGAAAATCGCTAATCGATTGTGGATGGACAACTGTAATTTTGTTGTGATGCTTAACTAAATTTCTTTGCGCAACCAATTGCACTGAAACCATTACCGCTTTAGCTAGTTCAACTTCAAAGGATTCTGGATTTAAGTTGACCGGATCAATCGGAATAACATCAGGATCAAAAACTTGATCTTGCATGCTGACAATCTTCGAAGGGTTAACGCCAAAATCAGCCAAGATTTCAATGAATGAATTTTCAGCGACAATAACTAGTTCTGCAGCCAAAATCTCTTCGCGAATTGAATCAAGTGATTGTGAAAAATCCTTGTTAAGTTCAAGGCCCCACTTCTGAGCAAGCACCTGAACCGATAACGGAATTCTCTGACCATCAGGAGCCTGAATCCCTGCCGAAACAACTCTATGTTCAGGCAAGATTCTAGATAGATATGTCGAAGCAATAATTGATCGCGCTTGATTTAGACGACAGATAACGGCAATAACTCCGCTTTGGTCTGTAGTCATGACCGTGCCCATTTATGGGTTTTAGCGAAGATATAAAAGCCAATGAGTCCAGTTACATTCAAAATAAAATCAGTCAAACTTGGATCTCTTCCAGGAATCCAAAACTGCAAGAACTCAACTACAGCAGGAAGGGCAGCACAGATTAAAAGTTCGATTTCAAGTCTTAGCGTTCCACCTAATTTATATACAAGGGGAAACAATGGCGCGAACAAAACTAAATTTCCAAGAACGGCTAAAGCTGGATTTATATCGAGGATAAATAACGTTGGATTTTTCAAAATTGGATTGATGAGCAGCCGTACAAAGAAATTATCGCTAATTACTTCGTTTTCATAGTGTGGGACAAGGGTGATGTAGAACAAAAAAGCTAGATAAAAACCGGCCGACGCGGTCCCCAAAAGATGCATCCGCTTTTGAGATACCGACATAAATCCATTCTATGGCATCTCTAATAAATGCCACCATCTAGGCACTATTCTTTCGCTTATGCAGGTATCGGGGAATGATTCAAGTAAAAAAAGAAGCGCCATAAAGTTCGTTAAATTGCTAAGCGCTCTTATTCTCGCGATTTTGATCCCCTTGATTTCATTTGTAGTTTACGAAACACACTCACATGTAGGTGAAATAAAACAACTATTAAGTATTGGTAGCGATAACGGCAAGCAGATTTTAGGTTTTAAAGGTCAACAGCGATATCTGTTAGCTTTTCAAAACTCTGCCGAGGCAAGGGGCACCGGCGGACTTATCGGCGCTTACGCCATAGTAAGAATTGATCACGGGCGGATTTCGATCGAACAATCAGGCAGCAATATTGATTTAATTAATCGCCAGGTTTTGCCACTTTCAATGCCTGCAGATTTTGTGAAGCTATACGGCAATGATCCAGCAATGTGGCTTAACTCAAATCTCTCGCCACATTTTCCTAACGCCGCACTTATCTGGATGAAGCTATGGCAGATGCAGGGCGGTAAGAAGCTAGATGGCGTTATGGCAATCGACCCCACCGTGGTTAGTTATATTTTGCGGACAGTTGGCCCAATCCAGTCCGCTGATGGAGATTTAGTAACGGCCGATAATGTTGTAAAACTTACGCTTTCGGATATGTACGTTAAATATGAAACCAACAACTTAGAAAGAAAAAAGGCTTTGGTGGATCTATTAACCAAGGTCTTTGCCAAAGTTCAAGCATCAAGTTCAGTTCAAAAACTTCATATTATGAAGGCTTTGCTGGAACCATATAAAGAGCACCGAATCTTGTTTTATTCCACAAATACCAAAACCCAAGCCGCGGTGGCCAAAACCCAGCTAGGTGGCGTCCTTTCAAGGACTGCACCTAATGAGTATCGCGCTGTAGTTGAAAATGTTGATGGCAACAAAATGGATTACTACCTTGATAGAGAGATCAAGATTCAGGATTTAAGTTGTTCACCTGATC
>WLCU01000132.1 GCA_009705165.1 Actinomycetota bacterium
AAATACTGCGCTCTCCGGCTGCATCGTCCAAAGACCTGGAACTGGAATCTCAGCCCACTTGCGCCCAAGTGGTTCTCGCGGACTACGCAAAAGCTGAAAACGCCACGTACCATCTAGTGAAATCTTTTCCAGGTGCTCGATGTTGAGCATCGGTAGACGATTTACTGCAGTGGTCTCAGGACTCATCCAGTAGTTCGTCATCATGAGGATAAGTCTGCCACTGAGCGTACTTTTCGGCCTAATCGCGTTTGGTTAGCCTGATAGTCTCCTTTTAGACACCTGCAGTTCACCCGAGATAGAGACAATTTAACAATGAAAATTCAACACATCACTGACCGAGAGTTAAGTTGGCTCTCCTTTAATCAGAGAGTGCTTGAACTTGCAGAAGATCAGAGCGTGCCGTTGCTTGAACGAGTTCGATTCTTGGCGATTTTTTCTTCAAATCTCGATGAGTTTTACATGGTGCGTGTAGCCACTGCCTTAAGCAAAATTGAAAATAATGTAACTGCCGTGAATTATGCGGGGTTTACCCCCAAGGAACTCTTAAAAGAAATCTCAAAACGTACAAACTCTCTGATGGCTCGGCAATCACGGGTATTTCATGAAGAGATTGAACCTTTGCTAAAGAAAGAGGGAATTGAGTTTTTACATTGGGATCAACTCAATGAAACTGAACGTGGCTACGTCACAAAGTTATTTGCAGATCGAATTTTTCCAGTCTTAACTCCCCTGGCAGTTGACCCATCACATCCATTCCCATATATCTCAGGTCTTTCTTTGAATTTAGCTGTCATTGTTAAAAATCCAACAACTCACGAAGAGTTCTTTGCTCGTGTAAAAGTACCTGAAATTCTTCCTCGTTTTATTGCAACCGCTAAGACCGGATCAACAAGGTTTTTACCTTTAGAAGATCTCATAGCGATTCACCTACAGGAACTTTTCCCAGGAATGATTATTGAAGATCACTACACCTTCCGTGTAACTCGTAATCAGGATATAGACCTTGACGAAGATGAAACTGAAGATATTTTAGTTTCAATCGAACAAGAGTTAGCTCGCCGACGATTTGGTCCGCCAGTTCGTCTTGAAATTGAAAGTGAAGTTGATGAGAAGTTAGTCAACAAACTTTCCGAGGAGTTAGCAATCAATGATGAAAATGTTGTTCATATATCTGCTCCATTGGACTTAACCTCATTAAATCGAATAGCAGATCTTGATTTCCCACATCTAAAGTTTGAAGGTTTTCGTTCCCGCACCGCAAAGGCCCTATCGCAGGTGGATCAAGAAGATCCGGATCTTTTCTTTTCTGCGATCCGCCAAGGTGAGATTTTGCTCCACCACCCCTATGAATCCTTCACTTCTTCAGTCGTACAGTTTCTACAGGTTGCCGCAGAAGATCCACATGTTCTGGCAATAAAACAGACGCTGTACCGCACCTCGGGTGATTCGCCAATTATTGAAGCGCTCATTGAAGCCGCTGAAGCAGGCAAACAAGTGCTGGCCGTAATTGAAATTCGTGCCCGCTTTGATGAGCAAGCAAACGTGCGGTGGGCGCGCAAATTAGAAGCTGCCGGCGTACATGTTGTGTATGGATTAATGGGTTTGAAAACTCACGCCAAACTTTCTTTAGTGATACGCGATGAGCCTCATGGCTTGCGACGTTATTGCCATTTGGGCACCGGTAATTACAACCCTAAAACTGCGCGCATGTATGAAGATTTAGGAATTCTCAGCGCTGACCCAGAGCTAACTGAAGATTTAACTAAGCTGTTTAACCAATTATCAGGCTTTGCTCCGCAATCAACGTATTCACGATTACTAGTCGCACCTTCAACTCTGCGTTCAGGAATTATTGAACGTATAGATCGTGAAATCACTAATCAAAAAGCTGGAAAACCTGCTGGTATCCAATTTAAATTAAATTCAATTTTGGATGAAGGTTTCGTTGCAAAACTATACGAAGCGTCACAAGCTGGAGTAAAAATTGAACTACTAGTCCGCGGTATTTGTGCAGTACAGCCAGGAATAAAAGGAGTTTCTGAGAACATCACAGTCAACTCTGTCTTGGGTAGATTCTTAGAACACTCAAGAATATTTCATTTTACTAATGGTGGAGATAATGAGTATTGGATTGGAAGCGCAGATTTAATGGGTCGAAATCTAGATCGCCGTGTTGAAAGTCTGGTACGAATAGATAAAAAAGACCATCAAAACCGTTTACAGGAGATTATCGATCTTGGCATAAGTGAAAATGCATCCAGCTGGCAACTAAAAGGCACAGAGTGGACTAGAAAGAGCAAGAACAACCGAGGCGAAGCTTTACTCGATGTTCACGAGGTTCTTATTAATCAATATTCGAAGGAGCGTTAATAATGGGCCAGGACGCGAACGTAATTTACGCAGCTGGTGCGGTGTTGTGGCGCCAAGTGGGCAGGAAAAAAATTGAAATAGCCGTAATCCACCGTCCACGTTACGACGATTGGTCACTACCAAAAGGCAAACTTGATCCCAATGAAACAATGATTGGTTGCGCTTATCGTGAGGTAATGGAAGAAACTGGCTACACACCAGTTTTTGGTCCAGAGATTGGCCAAGTAACCTACGAGGTTGATGGCATAAGCAAGATAGTTAAATACTGGTCAGCTCAAGCCATTGGTGAACCAACTGGAACTACAGATTTAAATGAAGTTGATCAACTTTTATGGTTGTCACCACCAGATGCAAAGAAAAAGTTAACTTTAGTAGATGACAAGAGCCTGATTGATTTTTTTCTTGAATTTGATTCTGGAACCACGCCTCTAGTTCTATTGCGCCACGGTAAAGCCGTTAAGCGTGAAGATTGGGATGGCGATGACGGTGATCGCCCATTGGCCCAGACTGGGCAGATTCAAGCTAAGCGAATGCTTTCTTTGTATCTCCCATATTCGATTCAAGAGATTCACTCATCCGATGCGCAACGTTGCATTGAAACAATAGAGCCAATTTCGCGTTCACTTGATATCAATCCAATTTATTCTGCAGATTTAAGTGAATATAGTTTTGAAAAAGATAAAGAAGCGCCTTTGGATTACGCCCAAGACTTAATGGATCAAGGCAAGAGTGCAATTATCTGCAGTCATAATCCGATCTTGCCTAAGCTTCTAAAAAAGCTCATTGGAAAAAAGAATTTCAAGCAGTTAGATCAAAAACTTGAGCCCGGAGAAGCCTGGGTGCTGCACTATCGAGATGCCGAAATCATTGCAGTTGACTGGGTAGAAGCACCCCGAACTTAGTTATTTAGCCAATCCAAGCGCCTTAGGACGATGCCTTCACGCAAAGCCCATGGGCAGATTTCAACCCTATCAATATCAAGTGTTGCCATAACGGCGCGGGCAACTACGCCACCAGCAACAATTTGTTGAGCACGGCTTGAAGAAACTCCAGGAAGTTCAGCCCTTGATTTATTAGA
>WLCU01000133.1 GCA_009705165.1 Actinomycetota bacterium
ACATAACCATGTTCGATATGGGCATTAGCGCCAAGGGCTTCTAAACCTTTTATATGAAAATCTAAACCGCGAGATCCAATTGCATCGCCACCCGGAAGTGCAACTTCAGCTTTTCCAACGCGCGCGACTAGTGGACCAAGAACGTTAATGGAAGCGCGCATTTTGCGGACTAAGTCATAATCTGCGCGGTGAGCCGGGACGGCAGGAACATCGATTGTTACTTGATCTTGGCCGCGCACAACTGTGCACCCTAAACGTGTGAGCAAATCAGCCATGATGTCCACGTCGGCAATATCTGGAACATTTGTAATTGTGGTTTTACCTGTGGCCAGTAATGAAGCGGCCATGAGTTTTAGAACTGAGTTTTTTGCACCAGTTATTCTCACTTCGCCCCGTAGTTGGGCTCCGCCAACTACACGGAAACGGTCCAGAGATGCCATGGGCGCAGTCTACTTATAGGCTACGGGCATGGTTAATCTAACGCGCATTTACACCAAGACTGGCGATGACGGCACAACTTCATTGGGCGACATGAGTCGAACATCGAAAAATGATCCCCGCCTTGAGGCCTATGCAACTGTTGATGAAGCTAATTCATCAATCGGCGTCGTTCTTGCAACAGATGAATTAGCCGCAGATGTGCGCGCACTTCTTGTCCGCATCCAAAATGATTTATTCGATGTTGGCGCAGATTTATGTACTCCCGTGGTCGATTCACCAGCTTTTGAACCTTTGCGTGTTCTTGAATCCCAAATCACTTACTTAGAGGAGCAGATTGATAAATTCAACGGCGATTTAGAATCACTTCGCTCTTTTGTTCTTCCTTCAGGAACTCCAGCCGCGGCACATTTACATGTCGCACGAACAGTTGTACGTCGCGCCGAACGCTGCACGTGGGCGGCAATCCATGCATTTGGTGGTGGAGTTAATCCATTGACCGCAAAGTACTTAAACCGCTGTTCAGATCTCTTATTTGTATTGGCGCGCGTTGCTAATAAAGAGATTGGTGACCAACTGTGGGTTCCCGGGGCTAATCGCTAAATATTTAATTTATACGTACTGCTTGGAATCTTTTCATCTGTTGGCTCGTGGTGGCATTTAGCAGAAATTCCAGTTACTGCATGGCGTAACACAAGTGGTTCTTCGCTTATCAATAAAACTGTTGTAATTTGCTTGGCTGATGTTTGACCTATAAGTGTTCTAATGAAACCAAAAGTTTTTAGTGTCTTATCTTCAGCAGAAGTTTCACCAATTACTTTGCTAGTAATTTCCCACCATAAACATCCGTTAAGCGATGCCAGTTGAACTGCACCGCAGGAGTATTTTTCACAAATTGGCACGCCATCTACTTTTTGCGCTAACTGCCGTGTTAAAACTTTGCTGCTAGATGCAATTCCAACTAAAGCTTTAGCGCTTGGAATCTTTGCATACACTTCTCCGTTGGCTTTAAAGCCAACTGGTGGCCACTTTGGTTTCGGTGATGGCGCAACACTCTTTTTTGCATGCGGAACTAATTCATTTGTGGCATAGGACGGTGCGGCAAAAAGGCTCAAAACTAAGCCGGCAGCTAAAACCCGTTTAATCACGATCCCACTTAAATTTACGGACAGAGAAAAAGATTCCAACTGCTAACCACAGCATCAAGATTAAAAATGTGCGGCCATTTTCCCAAGATTTCGCAACTTCTTGCGCTGCAAATGAATCAGGCAAGAAGACCGATCTCATTCCCTGTGTGAGCCATTTGAGTGGAAATATCGCGGCAAGTTGCTGCATCCAAGATGGCAACTGAGTGAAAACAAAGAAAACCCCGCTAAAGAACTGCAGAATAATCACGATAGGTGAGACAACTGCCGATGCTCCGCGCCCACTCTTAGGCACGATAGAAAAAGCTATTCCTAGGGCGGTTGAACAGGTACTGCCCAAGAGAACTAGCCAGGTGAAAGTTATCCACTTACTTGCCTCGTTGGGCATTTGCACACCAAAGAAAAGTAATCCGAAACCGAAAAGAAGTGCAATCTGAATAATCATGCTGACTGCAATCATGATTGCTTTTCCAATGAAATAACTAGATGCAGGCATTGGTGTTCCGCGCAAACGCTTGAGTCCGCCGACATCTCGTTCCATTGGAATTGTGATTGCAAGTGATTGAAATCCAGTGTTTACAAGTCCTGAGGCAATCATTCCAGCAACGAAATATTGAGAAAAGGTAACTCCTGGAGCAATCGTGTCTTTAAATACCGAACCAAAAATTGCGAGCAAAATAACTGGAAATAGCAGGGTGAACACAACGGATTCACGTTGACGCGAGAACTGTTTAATTTCAAGGCCACCACGACGAATACCAAGATTGAGCGCACTTGGAACTTTATTCATGCGTGCCTCCAATCATTGTTAAGTAAATATCTTCAAGTGAAGGACGCGTGACTGTAAGTTCGGGGATCTCTGTGCCAAATTGTGCGGCAAGTCGGGTTACAACTGACGTCGGATTATCTGTGGCTTCAGTCTTAATATTTTCTCCATCGCGCCAAGAAACTAAAGCCTTAGATGTTGCTCGGCCACCAAGTTCTGCAGGGGTCGAGATTTCAATAATTTTGCCACTGTTTATTACAGCAACACGATCTGCTAAAGCTTCAGCTTCATCCAAATAATGCGTGGTGAGCACAATTGTTGTGCCAGTTCCGCGCAACTTCTGAATGAGAGCCCAAAATGCACGCCGAGCTTCAGGATCAAAACCCGTTGTTGGCTCATCAAGAAATAAAAGCTCCGGATTTCCAATTATTCCAAGAGCAACGTCTAGTCGCCGGCGTTGTCCGCCCGATAGATTGCGAATGAGTGCATCAGCTTTTTCTTCTAGGCCAACGGATGCAATGACCTCATCAACATTTCGCGGATTTGAGTAGTAGCCACTGAAATGGTTAATGGTTTCAATGACAGTTAAATCACCAGCATCGGCTGCGGATTGCAAAACAATGCCAATACGATTGCGCCATTCACGAGCTGCATGACCTCTTGATTGCGGGTCAAAGCCAAGGACTGTCACCGAACCAGCATCACGGGTTCGAAAACCTTCAAGAATTTCAACGGTTGTAGTTTTGCCTGCACCATTGGGGCCAAGGAGGGCAAAGATTTCACCCGCCTCAATAGTTAAATCCAAGCCCTGCACAGCATGAACTGCGCCATAGCTTTTCTTTAGCCCTTTTACTTCGATGACGCTCACGGTAGTGATACTACTCCGTCCTATGCTGTGCGAAAATAGCACCATGAGCCCGCGCAGAAACTATCCAAAAAACAAGCGGCCAAAATCTGATGAGCGCGATATTTCTACTTCAAATCAAACCATTGAAGAACACCA
>WLCU01000134.1 GCA_009705165.1 Actinomycetota bacterium
AAATAGTTGCGAGAAATCTTTTGCGCCTTGTAACTGCCAAGAGAGCCAATCATGAGGGAGCGCAACGGATGCAACCCTGGCGGCATTTTCTGGTTCGTTATCGGCCATCCAACGAAGCTTTGATGCGGTAAATGAGGCAACTAAAACCGAACCAACTTTGCGCGCGATTTCGGCGTTGCCGCCTTCTTCTGCATTTAAATCTTGAGCAGCTTGAGCAGATCGTGTGTCATTCCACAACAGTGCAGGGCGAATAACTTGACCGTTGTTATCGAGGGCAACCATTCCATGCTGCTGACCTGCAATTGAAATTGCTTCAACACCATCTAGTCCGCCAGCGTCTTTAATTGCAGCATCTAAAGCTAGTTTCCAAAGCGTGGGATCAACTTCAGTTCCATCTGGATGAGTTGCACGGCCCTGGCGAACTAGTTCTCCCGTGTGGGCATCGCGCAGGACTACTTTTACCGACTGTGTAGATGAATCCACGCCCGCGATAATTTGTTGATTCCCCATGCCGCAAGGTTAGACTGTCCTAGTCAGCGTTGACCACAGGCAGGGTGTTTTTAACAGGCCCGAGCCCTTCATCATTTTCTTTAAATGGAGTTAATAATGCGTATTGGTGTGCTTACTGGTGGCGGAGATTGCCCAGGTCTAAATGCTGTGATTCGCGCCGTAGTTCGTAAAGGCGTAAAAGAGTACGGTCACGAGTTTGTTGGTTTCCGCGATGGTTGGAAAGGTCCACTTGAAGGTTTAACAATGCCTTTAAACCTTGAGACAACTCGTGGAATTTTGCCACGCGGTGGAACGATTCTTGGTTCTTCACGTACTAACCCTTTCAAAATCGATGGTGGCGTAGAAAAGATTAAAGAGAACTTAGCTAAAGCCGGAATCGATGCACTTATTGCAATTGGCGGCGAAGATACTTTAGGTGTTGCTACAAAGTTGGATGCACTTGGCGTAAAAGTTATTGGCGTTCCAAAGACTATTGATAATGACCTTAACAACACCGATTACACATTTGGTTTTGACACATCTGTAAACATTGCAGTTGAAGCAATTGATCGCTTACATACAACTGCCGAATCACACCATCGTGCATTGATTGTTGAAGTTATGGGCCGTCATGCTGGTTGGATTGCCTTGCACTCAGGTCTTGCAGGCGGTGCGGCATGTATCTTGATTCCAGAACAAAAGTTCTCAGTTGATAAAGTCTGCGAATGGGTTGAATCTCGATTCAAATCTCATTACGCACCAATTATCGTTATTGCCGAAGGCGCAATTCCTCAAGATGGCGACATGATTGTTAAGGATCAGACCCTTGATTCATTTGGTCACGTCAAGCTTTCAGGTATCGGTGACTGGCTAGCTGGCCAAATCGAAGCCAAGACTGGCAAAGAAGCACGCACATCTGTTCTGGGTCATATCCAGCGCGGTGGATCGCCTACGGCGTTTGACCGAGTGCTTGCAACTCGCTTTGGTCTACATGCAATTACTGCAGCGCACGAAGGTGATTGGGGCAAAATGGTTGCCCTACATGGCACAAATATCGCCCGCGTACCGCTTGCTACGGCTACTGAAAAGCTCAAGACCGTTCCTCTAGAGCTATATAAGGAGTCAGAGATCTTCTTCGGATAATTGCGGTACGCAGTTATCAATTGATTCTCTATTCTTAAGCCATGAATTCTTCTCTGGATAATCTGTTCACGCCGGGCCTTGTGGCTGCGCAACAACCACATTGGCCAGGCGGTCCAGAAGGCGCACCAATTAAAGCGGCCGTTGCTGAATTGAAATCTTTTCCACCGCTTGTATTTGCCGGCGAATGTGATGATCTCAAGGCACGCATTGCATTGGCTGCCGAAGGTAAAGCTTTTTGGTTACAAGGCGGAGACTGCGCAGAAACTTTTGCTGCAGCCACAGCTGATTCAATTCGTAATCGCATTAAAACTATTTTGCAGATGGCTGCAGTTTTGCAGTATTACTCATCACTGCCGGTTGTAAAAGTTGGTCGTATGGCTGGGCAGTTTGCTAAGCCGCGTTCAAATGACATGGAAACACGAGGCGATGTCACACTTCCTGCCTACCGAGGCGATGCGGTAAATGATCTTGAATTTAATGAAAAATCTCGTACACCAGATCCACAACGTTTAGTGCGTGTTTACAACACTTCGGCAGCAACGTTGAATTTAGTTCGTGCGTTTACGCAAGGCGGTTTTGCCGATCTTCGCCAGGTTCATGAATGGAATAAGGGATTTATCCGCGATTCATCTGTAGGAGAGCGTTACGAACAGATGGCAATGGAAATCGGTCGCGCCCTTGCGTTTATGAAATCTGCAGGAGTAGATCCAGAATCATTTAAGTCAGTTGATTTCTTTTCAAGTCATGAAGCTTTAATTCTTGAGTATGAAAAAGCTTTAACACGCATCGATTCTCGTACTGGAACTCCATATGATGTTTCTGGGCACTTCATTTGGATTGGCGAACGTACACGTCAGTTAGATGGCGCTCATGTTGATTTCGCATCAAAGGTACGAAATCCAATTGGCATCAAACTTGGACCAAAATCAACCGTTGATGATGCATTAGCTCTTATTGAAAAGTTAGATCCAAATCGCGAACCAGGGCGAATTACTTTCATTACGCGCATGGGTGCAGGCAAAATTCGTGAAGCCCTTCCAGCGCTAGTCGATGGTGTTACAAAATCTGGGGCGAAAGTTTTATGGGTGTGCGATCCGATGCACGGCAACACGTACGAAGCGCCAACGGGCTATAAGACACGTAAATTTGATGATGTTATGGATGAAGTTAAGGGCTTCTTCGAAGTTCACAAAGCACTTGGCACACATCCAGGTGGAATCCATATCGAACTCACTGGCGATGATGTCACTGAGTGCGTTGGCGGCGGTGAGCAGATTTCACATGAAGATTTAGCCTCACGCTATGAAACCGCATGCGATCCACGCCTTAATCACTCGCAATCACTAGAGCTTGCTTTTCTGGTTGCCGAGATGCTTCGCGACCGCTAATTTTCTTCCCGTGCCTTTATTAGTTACGACTCACAAGACTCCTGTCGGTAATTTGAATTTATTGGCCGATGATCAAATCTTGCTTGGGGCTAATCTTTCGACAATCGCCGCATTCAAAGCCGGTAAAGATTTAAAAATCGTCAAATCAATTCCTGTTATTAGCGATTTAATTAATGATTACTTTGATGGCGATATTTCAGCAATTAACGGAATAAAAGTAAATCAACCCGGAGCTCCTTTTTCTCAAGCTGCATGGAAAGCAATGAGAAAAATCTCTGGCGGAAAGGTTTTGTCCTATGCAGAAAT
>WLCU01000135.1 GCA_009705165.1 Actinomycetota bacterium
AAACGCTTTGTATTCATTTATATCCTCCATGGATGGAAATCACGCACACGAGGGCGTGCGTTAGTAGTCCTATTTCACACGGGTATTGAGGGGTTATCAACTCAACAGGGCCGAAACTGCCCCCTAGTAGCTGGCTTTTATCTGATTGTTATAAAGCCTTACCGTTACATGAAGCCCTTGCAGAACTACCTATGAAGCTGCTCGACCGAGCCATCCCAGCCTTCAACAGCTTCAGGTTTACGAGGACCCTTACCAATGTAGCGAGCTGATGGGCGAATCAGACGACCAGTGCGCTTTTGTTCCAAGATGTGTGCAGACCAACCTGCGGTGCGCGCTGCTGTAAACATTGAAGTAAATAGGTGTGCAGGAACTTCGGCGAAGTCCAAAATAATTGCAGCCCAGAACTCAACGTTTGTTTCTAGAACGCGATCTGGTTGACGCTCACGTAATTCTTTAAGTGCAGCTTGTTCTAGAGCTTCAGCAACTGCATAACGTGGTGCATTTAATTCTTTTGCTGTGCGACGCAAAGTACGTGCGCGTGGATCTTCGGCGCGATAAACGCGGTGTCCAAATCCCATCAAACGTTCTTTGCGATCTAACAAGCCTTTTACATATGCGGTTGCATCACCAGTTTTTTCAACTTCTTCAATCATGTGCAATACACGTGAAGGTGCACCACCATGAAGTGGACCAGACATCGCGCCAATTGCACCAGAAAGTGCTGCGGCAACATCTGCGCCAGTTGAAGCAATTACACGCGCAGTGAAAGTCGATGCGTTCATTCCGTGTTCTGCAGCAGAGACAAAGTAAGCATCAATTGCACGAACGTGTGCAGGATCTGGTTCCCCGCGCCAACGAATCATCATGCGTTCTACAACTGTGTGCGCCTTATCAATTTCAGATTCCGGAACTGGAGGTAACACAATTCCACGAGCTGCTTGTGACAAATATGAAAGAACCATTACTGAAGCGCGCGCTAAGTTGCTGCGCGCTTCGGTGTCATCGATATCAAGAAGTGGCTTGAAACCCCAAGCTGGCGCCAACATTGAAATCGCTGCTTGTACATCTACGCGAACATCGCCAGAGTGAACAGGCAATGGAAACTTTTCTGCATTTGGAAGACCTGGATTAAATTGATCATCAACTAAAAGACCCCATACATTTCCAAATGAAACGCGACCTACAAGATCTTCAATATCAACACCACGGTAGCGAAGCGCGCTACCTTCTTTATCGGGCTCAGCAATCTCAGATTCAAAAGCAATTACACCTTCAAGACCTGGCTTGAAATCATCTGACACGTTGAGCTCCCTTAATTTAAGTTTCTGCGTCGCTAATTCTGCCCCCACACAAGGGGTGCTCGCGACCACAGTCCCAAGAGGATGCACTCATGGCCAAAGTGAGGTTCGATACATCCATGGCCGAAAAAGAGTTTTCCCGCGAAGAGATCCGTGCGATGCGCCGTTCCTATGGCGAAGCCGGTCTTGATCAACTCGATGCCGACCCATTTATTGCCTTCACCGATTGGTTGCGCCAGGCCCATGAAAATCCACTCATCGTTGAGGCCAATGCCATGGTGCTTTCAACTCTGGGCAGCGACTTAATGATTAGCACACGAACTGTTTTACTTAAAGATATTTCGCAAGGCGGTTTTACGTTTTTTACAAACTATGAATCGCGTAAGGCGCATGCAATAGAAAATAATGATCAAGTCAGTTTGCTATTTCCTTGGTATGCAATGGAACGCCAAATTTCTATTCAAGGAGTTGCTGCAAAAACTTCGCAAGAAGAAACTGCCGAGTATTTTGCAACGCGTCCATGGGGTTCGCAGATTGGTGCGTGGGCAAGTCACCAGTCATCACCACTTGCTTCGCGCGAAGAGCTCGAGCAACGTTATGAAGGTGCAGCACAAAAGTGGCCCGAAGGAAGCGTTGTTCCATGCCCACCACATTGGGGTGGCTATCGCGTAACACCACTGACAATTGAATTTTGGCAAGGAAGATATTCACGATTGCATGATCGTTTGCGCTATGAGCGGGCTAACACTGAAGGCAATTGGGAGTTAAATAGGTACTACCCATAGGCTTACGCTCATGAGCACCGAGATAATTATTCCATCTAATCTCAAACCTGCCGATGGTCGTTTTGGCTGTGGCCCATCAAAGATTCGTCCTGAAGCACTTGCTGCGCTAACTTCTGGTGCGAACTTAATTCTTGGAACTTCGCACCGACAAAAACCAGTAAAAAATGTTGTGAAGCGAGTACGTGAAGGTTTACACACACTTTTTAATCTGCCAGATGGTTACGAAGTAATTATTGGAAATGGTGGATCAACTGCATTTTGGGATATTGCAACACTTAACTTGATTGATAACCGTTCGCAGCACTTAGTTTTTGGTGAGTTTTCATCCAAATTTGCTAGTGCAGCTAAAGATGCGCCATTTCTTGGTGAACCATCAGTAATTAAAGCTGAACCAGGTTCGCACCCGGCCGCTGTTGCCGAATCAGGAATTGATCTATATGCCCTGACTCATAATGAAACAAGTACTGGCGTTTCAATGCCAATTATCCGCCCAGCCAATATCGGTGATGCTTTGGTTGCCGTTGATGCAACTAGTGCTGCCGGTGGCTTAATGGTTGATGCTAAAGAGTTTGATACTTATTACTTTGCTCCTCAAAAATCTTTTGCATCCGATGGCGGACTGTGGATTGCAATAATGAGTCCGGCAGCGATTGCGCGAGTTGAAAAAATAAAAGCATCTGGTCGATGGATTCCAGCATTTTTCGATTTAACAATTGCAATTGAAAATTCACGCCTAGATCAGACCTATAACACTCCAGCTGTTGCAACTTTAATTTTATTGGCAGAACAGATTGAGTGGATGAACGCTGGTGGCGGCCTTTCATTTGCTGCCGGCCGAAGCGAACAATCATCTTCGACTTTGTATTCATGGGCTGAAAGCACAAGTTATACAACTCCCTTTGTGACAGATTCAGCCATGCGCTCGAAAGTTGTTGGCACGATTAATTTTGATGACGCAATCGATGCAACCAAGATTGCTGCGATGTTGCGTGCAAACGGAATCGTTGATACCGAGCCTTATCGCAAGCTTGGCAAAAACCAACTTCGTATTGGAATGTTCCCTGCAGTAGACCCAGCCGATGTACAAGCACTTACAGCTTGTATTGATTTCGTAGTGGCTGCGCTATAAAAGATGCCAAAGAATTTCAAACGTGATCGCTTTTTCTGGATCACCGCAAGCCAAACTGCAATCGTCAACTGTTACTTAGGTGGA
>WLCU01000136.1 GCA_009705165.1 Actinomycetota bacterium
AAGACTGCATCAGGTGCACCACCCGAATTTCCTGCGATGACAGGAAGTCCACAAGCACTTGCCTCAAGATAAACAATTCCTAAGCCCTCAACTTCTAATCCCCAAAACCTAGAACGTGAAGGCATGACAAATACCTGACCTAAGCAAATATAAAGCGGTAGCTCGGCATATTGAATACGGCCAATGAAACTAATGTTTTCTTCTAACTTATATTGTGCAACTAACTTGGCCAAGTGTTCTAAGTATGGACCTTGCCCAACAAGAACAAGATGGGCAAGTGGTTCACGCTTTAAAATTTCGGGCATTGCCTGAATTAAATAGTCCTGCCCTTTTCGATGAACAAGGCGTCCAACACTTACAATAATTTTCTTATCTTCTAATCCCAGTGATTTTCTCAGCGCTTCTGCATCCACTGGCGCAAAGTGTTCAACATCAATTCCAGGTGCAATCTTTTGCATTCGACTTGAAGCTCGAGCGCCTACTGCTTTAGAGATTGCCGCTCTGGTGAACTCTCCAAGGTAGGTCAAGGAATCAGTTGAAGATCCAATTCGTCTAATAATCAGATTGAATGGAAAAACCTTTGACCACCACACTTCATGACCATGGGTCAGCGCAACAATCCGAGTCGCCCCAGCCCGGCGAAGTGATGTCGCCATCCACGCTAAAGGTGCCGCAGCGCCAAACGCTACGGTTTTAATGGATCTCTCGCGCACAATTTTCGCTATTTTTCGATTCACCCATGGGGTTGGAAGAAGTATCTTTGAATTATCACGAATGACTTCTACGCCGAATTCACTTAACCATTGCGCGTCATATTTTTCTGCACTCTCCTGCGCAGATGTATAAACGATTACTTTCGATTTTGGTAATCGCTCAATTAAACCAATGATGAAAGTTTCGATTCCACCGGCGCGTGGGCCAAAATCATTGGTGACAAATAATGTTATTTCAGAAACGACGTGCTCCTACCAGTGGTTTGCTTCCGAGTGAGCCACTGGTCGTGATTTTTACTCGTGAACCAGATCGTGGTGCGTGAACCATTTTTCCGCCACCCAAATAAATGCCAACATGTGAAACCGGCCGACCAAAGAAAAGTAAGTCCCCAGGTTTAAGTGATCTGGTAGAAACTCTTTTTCCCATTCGAGATTGTGCAGCTGATGAGTGCGGTAGAGATACACCTGCAGCTTGATAGGCGCGCATTGTTAGACCGGAACAATCCCAAGTCACAAGCCCTGCCGCCCCGAAAACATAACGATCACCGATTTGCTTGAGCGCAAATTTAAGCGCCGCACCAGCTCGACCAGAGACTCCAGAAACTGAGCGCGCGGCAGCTTGTGAAGATGCCTGATCAGCATCTTCTTCTTCGGCTGCAAGTTTTGCTAAACGCTCACGTTCTGCCTTTGTTAACTTTGACAGCAAGGCTTCGGCTTGAGCTAACTTTGCTTGCGCTTTAGCTGACTGAGCTTTAAATTTCTTTTCCGCCGCAATTACTAAAGCCAATTTGTCGTTTACAGTCAGTGTTGTTGCACTTAAGCGTTGCTGAGCCGCTTGATATTTACGAAGTTGGGCAGATTTACTGCGACTAATTGCATCAAGGGCGCCAGCAGAGGATAAGTACAGTGTTGGATCTGATGAAAACAAAAGCTCTAGTGACTGACCCAATCCCCCAGCTTTGTACTGCTCAATAGCAATTGTTCCTAAAGACTTTTGAAGCGCTGAAAGCGTTTGGCCCTGAACCTGTGCCTTTGCTTTGATCCCATTGAGTGTTCGTGTCAGGGAGGCAAGTTTTACTTTTGCTTCCTGAGCACCTTCAGCGGCCGTTGTTGCATCTTCTTCCAAAGCCCTTACTTGCGCCTTCACCTGATCTAGCGAAGGGGCAGCGTGAGCGGGGACGGCGCATGCTGCTGTCAGGACTAAGGCCAGGACAGCGCAGGGAAGTGTGCGCCTCAACATGGGTTCAAGGCTAACGAGGATGTATAGGCCAACTCAACTTTAAAGCAGGGTTTTTGCCTGAGAAATCGCCCCAAACCTGCCATAGTTGCTCAAATGAGCACGGTTGCATCCCTAGTAGTCGGTCGTGATGGATCAACCTCAATTGGAAAAAACTCCAATGGAGTCTCATCTGATGCCGATCGAAAAGCCTTCTTGGCCAGGCGGCGCAAGGTTGATTGCATCCTCATTGGTGGAAACACCGCCAGACACGAGCCCTATAACCAAAGCCCGGTTCCCCTTGTAATAGTTTCTCGTTCACACATAAATCCGGTCGCAGGAAATGACTTATCGCATTTGTGGAATATGACTCCGGCCGAAGCTTTAGCCAAAGCAAAATTACTCTTTGGCGAAAGGATTCTCGTAGAGGCGGGCACTTCAATTATTTTTGAGTTAATAGATCAAGGGTTAATCGATCAATTAGATTTAAGTGTCACGCAAGTAACTGGCGGAGACGATCCCATAGATTGGCAAGGGCTACTAAGTAGGTTTGCACACCATACGCATACCAATATTGACGGTACTGATTTTTACGTTGCTCACAACTAAAACGCGGAGATTAATCCCACGCCGGCAACTGCAAGGACAATTCCAACATACTGAACTTTGTGTAAACGCTCGTGCAAAATCTTAAAGGCCAGAACTGCGGTCGCAATTGGAAATAGAGAACCAAGAACCATTGCTATAGAAACTAATCCATTGTTACAAGCTATACCTAGAAGTAAGTTGGCAAGGAAATCTGAAACTCCCATAAAGATTAAACTTGGCATCTCTGATTTAGAAAAGCCACCGAGGCTTTTGAATTTGATTGCAATATTTATCGTTACCAAAAATGTTGAAGCACGCATTACCACCATAGTCATGAGTGCACTTGACTCTGAGCCAATTGACATAAACGTTAAAGCCACTCCAAAACCGATGGCCGCGCCAAATGCAAGAAGTAAGGGTTTAAGTGGCAAACCTTGCGATAGCTCTGGACCACTGGCACAAAAAACACCTATCAATGCCAGAACAACACCAATTGAAGTAATCGTTGAAAGTTTGTCACCATTAAGTAATGCATAAGTAAGCGGAACCACCGCGCCCATTGAACTTATGGGAGAAACGACACCCATTCGCCCAGTTGAAAGTCCGGCATATAAACAAAAAAGTCCTGCATAACCCATCAACCCAGCAAACACACCTGGTATGAAATATCCGCCATCTCCGAATGCACGTGCATGCCACGCGCCAGTAATGATCATCAGAATTATTCCGAAGAT
>WLCU01000137.1 GCA_009705165.1 Actinomycetota bacterium
GTAAACGTCCGGCGATACGCGTCGTTAATGATAGAACTCGACCATAAGAAGAGAGAACCACTTGTGCGCCTTGCTCTTGTGCAAGGCGGGCAATATGAAAAGCGATTGAGCCATCAGTTAATACACCGGTAACTAAAATTTTCTTGCCATCAAGTAGACCCATGTCAGTGACCCATTCCTAATCCGCCATCAACTGGTATTAATGCACCAGAGATATAGCTTGCTTGTGGTGAAGCTATGAACGTTACAACGTCAGCGATTTCTTCTGCTGAACAAAACCGACCAAGAGGTACCGCACTTGCGATTTCGTTACGACGCTTTTCATCCAAAGTCGCAGTCATATCTGTTTCGACAAATCCAGGTGCAACTACATTCGCTGTGATTGATCTGCTTCCGAGTTCGCGCGCAAATGAACGTGCCATTCCAACTAGACCAGATTTAGAAGCTGAGTAATTCACTTGACCGGCAGAACCAAGTGCGCCTACGACTGAGCCCACAAATATAAGGCGGCCTTTTTTTAACTTTAATAATCCCTTTGTTGCACGGCGCGCAACGCGAAAAGCGCCAGTTAAATTTGCATCTATGACCGAATCAAAATCTTCATCACTCATGCGCATGACTAAACCATCTTTAGTGATACCTGCATTAGCCACAATGATTTCTGGGATTCCCCATGAGCTTTCAATGTGAGTAAAGGCCTTATCTACACTTTCAGTATCGGTTACATCCATGACGACCGACTTGAAGCCGTCAGGTGCTTGGCCGCTACGGTATGTCACGATTACATCATGGCCGGCCTTACTTAATGAATGTGCAATGGCTAGACCAATTCCACGATTGCCACCGGTAACTAGCGCCAAGGAACTCATGGAGTAAAACTTACTGGTTACTCCGAGGTAATCAAAAGAAGCGCAACCGTGTGCCGAGCACTACTCTTTATACATGGCTAAAGCGAAGAAAGTTTTTGATATTACGAATGCCCCTTTAGCCCTGACTGCTGATCAATCTGATCGTCAGAAAAGATATTTTATTTCGATGATGGTTCGAACTGCTTGTTTTGTCTTGACCGTTGTTTTACCTAGCCCATATCGCTGGGTTGCATTGGCCGGCGCAGCTGGATTGCCTTATTTCGCAGTGGTTATCGCCAATGCAGGTCGCGAAACTATCACCCGAAATAATCAGATTATTGAAGAAAAACCACTCGCTTTAGATTAATCATGAAACAAGCGCGCGAACCATATGCATTTCTCAAATCAATTATTGCTCTAGGTCTTATTGCCCTTTGCCTTATTGCCGCGCAATGGCAGTACCACCGCGGCGTTGACCGTCATGCTAGAAATTCAATGATAGAAAAACATATTGCACTACCCGCAGTTGAACTTGAAACAGTTAAAAACACTCCCTTGGCATCTGAGTGGAGAACTGTAACTACAACAGGAGTCTTTGATGCCAGCAATCAAATTCTTTTAAGGAATCGATACTCCGAAGGTGTTTATGGTTTTGAAGTTCTAACTTTATTTACTGATGCATATGGTGAGAAATTTTGGGTTGATCGAGGATGGGTGAAAGCCGGCGCGAACGCCACAATCGCGCCCGCCGTTAAACCCGTTCCTGAAGGTTCGGTGAAAATTTCGGGGAGACTACGCCTTGACTCTTCACTCCCCCGTGGATCTTTTTTCGCGCTTCCAGCAAAAGGTTCAGAGTTAATTTCAAAGTTAAATGCGCAGTCACGACTTCAAACGCAAAATTACTATTTAGATTTATTAGAAGGATCCGAACCGGCTTTGACTCCAACGGTAACGGCTGCACTACCCGAACTTAGTGACGGCCCACATATGGCATATGCGCTGCAGTGGTTATTTTTTGCCGGATTAGTTATTTATGGACGAATACTAATTCGTCGAGCCCGTTAAATCTTGGCGGTTGTAAAGATCTGCATAAAGACCACCTTGACTAACAAGTTCGTCATGCGTTCCGCGTTCAACAATTTGGCCCTTTTCCAAAACTAGAATTTGATCAGCATCTCGAACCGTACTTAATCGGTGTGCAATCACAATGCTTGTGCGCCCTTTTAAAGCACTCTGCAACGCAGCTTGTACTAGCGCTTCATTTTCAGAGTCCAAGTGAGCCGTAGCTTCATCTAGAATTACAACAGCGGGTGACTTTAGTAGTAATCGAGCAATCGCCAATCTTTGTTTCTCTCCACCTGAAAGTCGATGACCTCGCTCCCCCACCATTGTGTCCAAGCCATTTGGAAGAGATTGAATCAGTTTCCAAATTTGAGCTGACTCACAGGCTGCTTGCATTTGAGCTTCAGTGGCATCATTTTTTGCATAGCGCAGATTTTCCGCAATTGTTTCATGAAACAGATGAGCATCCTGCATCACTACTCCGATTGAGTTGCGAAGAGATTCAAGTGTGAGGTCACGAATATCGTGACCATCAATTTCAATTGCACCTGATGTAACGTCATACAAGCGTGGCAACAAAGCACTAATCGTAGTTTTACCTGCACCCGATGGGCCAACTAACGCAGTTAATGTGCCTGGTTTGCAACTAAAATTTAAATTACGCAAAACCTCACCGCTTTGAATTGTTTCTGGCTTAGCGGCAGATTCAAGGGATGCGAGCGATATTTCTTCGGCTCGTGGGTAAGAAAAAGAGACATTTTTAAATTCAATTTGAGGATTAGTGATTTTCAATTCAAGGGCAAGTTCTCGATTCTTGACCATTGGTTCAAGATCTAAAACCTCAAAAACTCTTTCAAATGAAACCAGGGACGTCATAACATCGATACGTACATTAGATAACGCTGTAAGTGGTCCATACAAACGTGCTAGAAGCGCAGTAATTGCAAGAAGAGTCCCAACGGAAACTCCTCCACTGATTGCTAAATGACCACCGATTCCGTAGGCAAAGGCCGTCGCTACTGCCGCCACGCTTGTCAATGCAATGAAAAATAAACGATTGAGCATGGCCATCTTAATTCCGATATCTGCAACTTTGCGTGCCCGAGATCTAAAATACTCACGCTCTCGCGCAGGCTCACCATATAGAGCCACCAGCATTGCACCTGAAACATTGAAGCGCTCAGTCATAGTGCTCGACATTTCAGCATTTGTATTGAATGAGTCGCGAGTAAGTTCTTGCAATTTTCGACCAACCCCTTTAGTTGGAATGAGAAAGACTGGCAAAAGTAATAGTGAAAATATGGTTATCTGCCACGACAA
>WLCU01000138.1 GCA_009705165.1 Actinomycetota bacterium
CCATTGTCGTCATCGATTGCAATCTGAAATTCAGCATCATCGATAAATTGCATTATTTTTCCATCGCTTCTAATAGTTCGTGCGTCCGTGGAGGCTGAGCGCCTGCACGTGAACAGGTTATTCCCGCAGCAACAGCTGCTTTGTGTAGGACTTCATTTAATACATTTCCTTCAAGGCCATGTACTGAATGTTTAATAATGCCTTCAACAACAATTGCGCCAACCGTATCGCCCGCACCTACAGTGTCGATGACAGCTACTTTGGCGCCATCTACTTCTTCCATGCCATGTTCAGTAAAACCAATTAAGCCATGTGCCCCGCGTGTAATTACTACGCAGCTGACTCCGCCGGCAATCCAGCGATGTGCGACTTCATCTAAAGATTGATCTGGGTAAAGCCACTTAATATCGTCATCGCTGACTTTTACGACTGAAGAAATACTTACCCATTTTTCGACGCTTTGCACATATTGTTCGCGATCACCTAAAACCGATGGTCGAATATTTGGATCAAAAACTATCGGTGCGAATTCACCTACTTGCGCGGCCCAACCATATAAAACATCTGCGCCAGGCTGAATTACTGTGACCAGGGTGCCAATGTGTAGCACTGAAGGTTTTAGCCGTGAGGGATCGGGTAACCAAGAAGAGTCGAAATCAAAAGTTGCGGTTCCGGCGATAAGAAATTCGTAACTGGCACTGCCTTTTGAATCTAATGTGACAGTTGCGGTGCACGTAGGTTTATCGCTAGTTAAAGTTAAATCTAAACCAACTCCATCTTGGCTTAACTCTTTGCGGGCACTAACTCCAAAAGCATCAGTTGAAATTCCATCAATAAAATCTACGTCATAACCTAATCGCGCAAGCGCTTTTGCCGTATTTGCAGGTCCGCCACCAACAACTGGACCAGTTGGCAAAATATCAATTAAAACTTCTCCGCAGACCCAGATACTCAAGGAAGTTCACCTTTGCGCGCAAGAAACTCAGTTAAAACTTCTACACCTAATAAATGATCTTGCACCTGTGGCAATCCGCTAATTAATAAAATTCCCATACAACCAAAACCTGAAACATTCAGCGGCAATCCGCCACCATGAATTGCATGAGTTGATTCAGGTAGACCTTTTTCTGCATACCAATCAATTCCCTGTTCTTCGGCCAAAACTCTTTCAAACATCGTTGAGCTACCGGTAGCTAATACAACTGCGGCCTTGCGCGCAATCCACGAATCATTTTCAGGTGTGGATCCAGGTAAAGATGCGTGAAAGACAATCCAATCTTTTAACCGGACTTGCACCGCAATAGGAACGCCGCGGTCGAAGCCAAGATCTAAGGCGATCTCGCCGATTTCGATAGCTTCTTTTTGCGACAGCGAAGTAAGTTCTAGGGTTTTGGCTTCTAGCGCCAACCCTTCACTTGTAAACCCGCCTGTTGTTTCGACCACGCACTAATTGTGCCTTACTGTGCGTGCATGATCACTATTGCCGATACCGACCTTGTAGTTCATCCACTGTGCCTTGGCAGCAATATCTTTGGCAGTAACGCCAATGAGGCCGAATCACACGCGGTAATGGATGCTTATTTCAACCTCGGTGGCAATTTCATCGATACCGCCGATATGTATAACCAGTGGGTTGAGGGCCATATTGGCGGAGAATCAGAAACCATTATTGGTTCGTGGATGAAAGCTCGCAATAACCGCCAATCAATGGTGATTGCAACCAAGGTTTCCAAAATGGATACCCGTCCAGGATTATCTGCAAAAAATATTTTCGCGGCCTGCGAAGAATCCTTAAATCGTTTGCAAACTGATTACATAGATTTGTATTACAGCCACGAAGATGATGCATCAGTTTCATTAGAGGAAACTCTTGGCGCTTACTCCCAGTTAATTGCCGAAGGAAAAGTTCGCTACATCGCAGCCTCTAATTTCACACCGGCACGTCTTCGTGAATCAATTAAATTTAGTAACGATAATAATTTGCCCGCATATGTTGCGGTGCAAGAGCTTTATAACTTGGTAGATCGCACAACCTATGAAGGCGAAATGCAACAAGTGGTTGCTGAACTTGGAATTTCTAATCTGCCATTTTACGGAATTGCCCGCGGCTTCTTAACTGGAAAATACCGTCCAGGAATTACTGAGGTTGACTCAAAGCGCGCTGCAGGTGCCCGTGAATATGCAAACGATAAAAACTATGCAGTTCTTGCAGCTATGGATGTAATCGCTAAGGAACACAACGCTTCACTTGCTGCAATTGCCCTTGCCTGGCTTCGATCAAATCCAACAGTAAGTGCACCAATTGCATCTGCGCGCACGGTGGGGCAGCTTGAAGAAATCATTCAAGTTGTTGAATTATCGCCCGACGAAGTACAAACGCTTACGTCAATTTCTTAAATAGACCAGGCCGAACTTTGGTGCCTATCTATTACCCACACTTGGTAACCAGCAAGTTCGGCTTGGCCAAACCACTGCGCCGCATCTTCACCAGCAACCATTAACCCTGTTGCTAGCCCATCGCACAGCCACCCCAGCGGGCCAACAACAGTTGCTGATTTTGCACCAATTGCAATCATGCCCGTATAGGGATCAGTGATGTGAGCTCCGCGTTCGTATGTTCCAGACGTTGCAATTGCGCCATCGGTGATTTCGAAAATCTTCAAAATTTCTTGCTTGTTATCAGGGTTAACAACCCCGATTTTCCAAGGTTTTATCGCACCAACGCTTTGATCAAACCAACCACCGCGCAACGCTAAATCGCCAGCAGCATTTACTTGCACATGTTCTGCGCCAGCTGCCACCAACATATCCGCGCAAATATCTGCCGCCCACCCTTTAACTAATCCCGATGGATCAAAACCACCTTGCACAGACCACGGATCAAAAGCACCGTCGCTTAAGTGTTTGGCCTGCAAACATAGTTGCCAAACTTCTTGCACCTGAGTTGGGCACTCATTAATTTCAACTTTGTTTTGCCGCAGTCGCGTAATCCATGATGAATCTATATAAGTAGAAAAATCCTGATCTACTTTTTGACAGAAATCGCGCACGTTTTCTAATGCAGCATTTAATGCAACAGAATCAATTTTTTCCGATGCGATATCGATATCTACAATTGTTCCCCACACCGGAAACTGCGAGCGCAGATGATTCATTACCCGAGCCTACCTAACGCTTTACAAACCAGCTTTAGCTAGCGCTCCTTGTAATGATTTAAACCAAC
>WLCU01000139.1 GCA_009705165.1 Actinomycetota bacterium
ACTAGCAGAAGTTGTTAAAACTGGATTCATCGCTCAACCTAAAAGTCTAGACTTACTTAATAACAAATCTCTTAAGAGTATTCGTACTGATGACGTTCTTATTTCTGAACTGATTTCACTTTCAGTTGCAGCAAAAGCAAGCGTGGTTTCGGCGGATTTCAAAGAGAGCTTTGACCGAGAAATTCTCAATTACGGTCACACTTTAGGACACGCAGTAGAAATTCACAGTAAGTATTCTCTACGTCACGGTGAAGCTGTCTCTATCGGGCTCTGTTTCATTGCCCAATTAGCTGGCCTTCGCGGAATTCTTGATGAGCAGACAGTGAATTTGCATCAGCTGTTACTTAAAAATTTAGGCTTGCCCGTCACATACTCTCGGTCTGCCTGGCAGGAGTTATTTGCTTTAATGGCTTTAGATAAGAAAGCCCGCGGACACAACCTACGTTTTGTTGCTATTTCTAAGGTGGGAGAGTGCCTTCGCATAGAAGATGCAATTGAAAGCGAACTTGAACAAGCATATGAGATGATTTCTACATGAAGCTAATGGTGATCAATGGGCCAAACTTGGCCCGTCTTGATATTCGTGACTCATCTATTTATGGTGATTTAAATTACGACCAACTTAAGGCGCTGATTCAAGGCGCAGCCAAAAGCGCTGGTTTTGATGTTGAGGTTTTGCAGAGCAATGATGAGGCAGAAATTATCTCTTGGCTGCACAAAGCTGCCGATGAGCAGTGCCCGGTGATAATTAATCCAGCCGCTTTTACTCACTACTCATATGCAATTCGTGATGCCGCCGAACTAGTAAAAGCACCACTTATCGAAGTCCATCTCTCCAACCCGATGGCGCGAGAAGAGTTTCGTCATACTTCAGTAATTTCAGGTGTAGCTAATGGAACGATCGCTGGCTTCGGTCCAAATTCCTACGTTTTAGCGATTAATGCCCTCAAAGCCATGCTCGGATAGAGTCAAAACTTCACATCGGATACAGGTATCCTTTACACCTTGCCATTTACACCAGGTGGCCTTTAAACAATCAAAGTTACGAGCGGAGTTTGAACTGTGGCAACAACAGCTGATCTAAAAAACGGAATTACCTTAGAAATTGAATCTCAACTATGGACTGTAGTTGAGTTCCAACATGTAAAGCCTGGAAAAGGGCCTGCATTCGTTCGAACTAAGTTGAAGTCAGTTCTTACCGGCAAGGTAATCGATCGAACATTTAACTCTGGTGTAAAAATTGATATCGCCATCCTTGAAAAGCGCGATATGCAATATTTGTACAAAGAGGGTGATGATTTTGTGTTTATGGATAGCAAAACATACGACCAAATGACGATTTCAGCCGCAGTTGTTGGCGAAATGGCAAATTACATGCTCGAAAACACTGACGCAGTGGTCGCAGTTAATGAAGGCAATCCGCTTTACATCGAACTTGCAGCATCAGTGCCACTTCGCATTACATATACCGAACCTGGAATTCAAGGTGATCGTTCCTCCGGTGGCACTAAGCCAGCTACGGTTGAAACTGGAATCGAGATCCAAGTACCGCTTTTTATCAAGCAGGATGAAATCGTCATGGTTGATACTCGCGACGGGTCTTACCAAGGCCGCGCTAACTAGTGTCAGCCAGAAGTAAAGCGCGCAAGCAAGCACTGGACATATTGTTTGAAGCAGATATTCGCGGAACCAATCCGGTGGAGATATTAACTTCTAGAGATGTCGTTGAAGAAGGTCCGGATGCGCGCCCAATTCGAGAGTACACAAAGAGTTTGATTAACGGTGTCTTTGATAATTCTAGAAAAATTGATGAGCTCATTACAACGTATGCCCAAGGTTGGGACATGGATCGTCTACCAAATGTTGATCGCAATATTCTGCGACTTGGTATTTATGAAATCCTATGGTCTTCTGAGGTTCCAGATAGCGTTGCCATTGATGAATCTTTGGATTTAGCAAAAACGCTTTCTACCGATGATTCCTCCACATATATCCATGGAGTCTTAGGAAGAATCGCTTCACTTAAAGATAATTTGGCTATTTAGCCTCTATTAAGAGTTTGGCATCTTTGAGTAAGGCGAGAATCTCATAATCACTACAACCCGTAGCGAGTGAGAGAACAAACTGATCGGTTTTTCGCAAAGTTAAAACTTCCCCGTTAAAATCTCCACGGGCTTTGATTAACCCAGAAATAAATGTTGAAACCAGTCCTAGCGCCGGATTCAAATTATGGTTTTGACGAGATATCAATGTGCGTAACTGTCGTATATCTATCATAAAAACGCTTGGAACCTGATGTTGTGTTGTTTGCCCAGTAATCAGAAATTCCACCGGGGTTTGATAAAACTGAGCTATTTCTTCAAGTTTGCCAAGTGATAGCGCCCGATCGCCTCGCTCATAAGAACCCAGTGAGATGGCTTTTAATTTTCCAAGACTTAATTTCTCAACTTGGGCCAGAGTGAGATTTCTATTTTTGCGCATGTGGCGTAAGCGTTGGGCGATGTCGTTCTTATGGGCCTGCATGGGTAGCAGGTTAGAGAGTTTGCTAAGCCTCGATGTGCGCTTATCCACAAGGTGGCTACGCCCCTGCTATAGTCTGCCCTGCATCCTTTAACGACCCATCCTGCGAGGTGGGGAAGGAGATTTACATGAGCGTAGCCCTGTCCGCACAAGACATTTCACGTGCGTTGACCCGTATTTCCCATGAAATCTTGGAAAAGAATCAAGGTTCCAGCCAGATTACGATTTTGGGTATTCCAACCCGTGGAGCGCATCTTGCCTCTCGCATTGCCGCGATTATTAGTCAGATCGAAGGGGTCGAAATTGCTTCAGGGACGTTAGATATCACTTTGTATCGTGATGATCTAAGGATTCGCCCGCCTCGCTCACTTATGCCAACTTTTATTCCAACGGTTCGTATTGAAGGTCGAGATGTAGTTTTGGTTGACGACGTTTTATTTTCCGGTCGCACCATTCGTTCAGCGCTAGATGCTTTAGGTGAAGTTGGTAGACCGCGTTCGGTCCAGTTAGCTGTGTTAGTAGATCGCGGCCATAGAGAACTTCCTATTCGCGCCGATTATGTTGGGAAAAATCTTCCTACTGCGAAAGATCAAGCAGTTAAGGTTCATTTGACTGAAATAGATAGCGTGGATGAAGTGGTAATTGAAGGAGATTCAAAATAATGAAACATCTTCTCTCAATCTCAGACTTAACTGCCACGCAG
>WLCU01000014.1 GCA_009705165.1 Actinomycetota bacterium
AGCAGGTAACTTACTCATTGATTTATTCCTTTATCTTGGTATGTGGTGGTTATAAAGATTTTCGAATTTCGGATTCAAAACCTTCAACGTGCTCTTTCATTGCCTTTGTTGCTGCCTTTGGATCATTGCTAGCAATTGCCTCTAGCAAAGCTCGGTGTTCGATAATTGCATCGGCTAAATGCTCGACGCGATCAAGTGCCATAAACCAAATACGCAACGCATGTGCGTAATAGTTATCTAGGGCCGCTGCAAGAAACTCATTGTGTGTGCATTGATAAATGTGGTGATGAATGCGTTGATCAAGACCAATTAAAGTTGGCATATCCAAATCACCTTTAATGGCATTGATTTCTTCAATTAAATTCTTTGTGATCACTTGATCCGCAGCAGTTGAACGTTGGGCGGCAAGTTCTGCCGCCTTAATCTCAAGAACTGCGCGAGTTTCAGATAGTTGCGAAAGGTTTGCAACATCTACGCGCGAAACAAACATTCCGCGGCGCGGATAAACCTCGATGAGCTTTTCATTAGCTAGCGAGCGCAACGCTTCACGAATTGGTGTTCGCCCCATCTTTAACGTACTCATCAATGCGCTCTCGCTAATTAATGAACCTGGTTCAAGGTCAAGGGTGATGATCATTGAGCGGATGCGGCTATAGGCCTGCTCTGACAAAGAGTTACTTTGCCTAGAAAGGATGTGGATAGCCTGACTCACATTGGCGATGATATATCAGTGATATACCAATTCATAGAGGCACGTGGACGCTAATTACCTCTGATTACCCGAAGTAGTACTTCTTAAAAAGCCAGGCCGAAGCGCCAAAACCCACGCTCAAAATCAGGGCTCGGTAAATGCTGGCCGGCATCCGAGCTGCATAGCGTCCGCCAAAAGTTCCGCCGATACTGCCGCCAATAACTAATGCGATGACCGCGGGCCAGACTGCTTTACCGCTAAAGATATAGATGATGTTTGAAACCAGCGAGGTCCAACCGACGATGAGATTTTTAGCCGTGTTTAGGGTCTTTGGGTCACGGCGGATATCGCGAGCAAGAACGGCAATCACCATGACCCCCTGGCCTGGGCCAAAGTATCCGCAGTAGAGACCGCTTGCCCCAATACCTATTTTCTCCATGAGCCCATGACGAGCCCCACGATCTGGTTTTGGCTTAATTAAAAAGGTCAAGCTGGCACCAAGTAATAAGAATGGAACCATTTTTTCAAATACGCCAGGTGGGACTGTAAGAAGTAAGTACGCCCCAGTGGCTGAACAGAAAATTGAAATAATGATCAATTTCCTATATTCGCGGAAATAATCGCGCATTTTGTGGCGCACAGAAATTAATGCAAAAAAGTTTGCAGGTGTTACGCCCAGGGCATTTGAAATCGCTGCGCTAACAGGAGACATTCCCGTTGCAAGTAAAACTGGATATGAAATTACCGATGCACCTCCGGCCATTCCATTTATTCCACCCACCACAACGCCTACTAGGCCGATGAATAGGTACTCAAGCATTGGGCAACCATACAATAGCGCCATGGCTATGGATATAGAGATTCGCTACTTTGCTGCCGCGCGTGCCGCCGCTGGTGCAAGCTCTGTCCGTGTTGATTCTGGAACGCTTGAATCAATTCTTAAACAGCAAAGTGCAGGAAATCCAGAATTAGCCCGTGTAATCGCACAGTGTTCATTCTTAGTTGATTCATTTGTTGCCGAAGATCTACATCAAGTAATTAAGGCCGGAAGTGTTATCGATGTACTGCCGCGTTTTGCTGGCGGCTAACCGCCAATTGCAGACATTGGTCTAGGCGGTGCGATAAAACTTGGATCATTAATTCCGTGGCCAGGTAATTTACTAATCACTGTTTTTTGAAAACGTGCGGCAATCTCTGCGCGCTTTGCCGAATCATCTAGATCGACATCTCGAAGTACTTTACGAACATCAGTTTCAGTTATGGAAAATAGACATGAGCGAAGCTGTCCATCTGAAGTCAATCGCAATCGATCGCAAGCACCACAAAATGGCCTAGTTACGCTGCCAATAATGCCAACTGTAGAAGCGGTTCCGTTAACGTAGAACTCTTCAGCCGGGGATGATCCACGTCCATCTACTGGAGTTAACGTGTATTTCAGTGATAACTCTTTAAATATTTGATCTGCACTGACCATGGTTGCGCGATCCCAAATGCCGCCTGCATCTAAGGGCATCTGTTCGATAAATCTAAGTACATAATCATTTTCAAGCGCCCAATCCAAAAGCGCAGGTGCTTCATCATCATTTATGCCTTGCAATAAAACCGTGTTCACTTTAATTGGAGACAAACCCGCTGACTTTGCTGCGGCGAGTCCTTCAATAACATCATTAAAGCGATCACGGTATGTGAGAGTTTTAAAACGCTCGCGGCTTAAAGTATCCAGACTTATATTAATTCGACTAAGTCCAGCTTTGGCAAGTGGTTGTGCTAATTCTTTTAGTCGTAGCCCATTAGTAGTAAGGGTGAGTTGGGGAGCATTAGAAAGTCCGGCAATGCGCTCAACGATCTCAACGATATCTGGTCGCAGCAATGGTTCACCGCCGGTCAGGCGCACTTCATCAATTCCTTGATTTACGCCAACTTCAATAATCATTAAGAGTTCGTCAGTAGTTAATAAATCTTCATTGGGAATCCAAGCGGCAAAATCATGCGGCATGCAATATGTACAACGCAATGAACACCGATCAGTAAGTGAAACTCGCAAGTTTCGATGCTTCCGACCATAAGTATCGATTAGTTGGGTCATGCGCAATTCACCCATTGATCTGATCCATCAGAAAATTTCTGATATTTCCAAATGCGTAAATTCTCTTTAACCGCATTTACAATCGCTTCGCAAGCATTAAAAGCAGCTTGTCGGTGCGCTGCAGATACAGCAACAGCAAAAGCTGTTTGTCCGATTTCGATTTCTCCATACCTATGGGCTACAGCAACTTTTTCAATTTCATATCCGACAATTAACTCATTAGTAATTATTTTGAGTTGTTCCGGAGCTGATGGATGAATTTCGTAGGACAGTGAAGCAACTTCTTTACCGCCATCGTGATTTCTGACATCACCAGTAAAAACAACTGTTGCGCCACATCTTTGATCGGCCACTAGTTTTGATAAGAAATCGGCAGAAATCGGTGCTTCAGAAACTTCAGCATAAACAAGCTCTGGCATTAGTGGTCCTTGCCATCTAGTTGATCCAGAATATGACCAGCCAATCGCTCAATAATTACAAGACCATCAGCCACTGCGCCCTGCGAGCCGGGAAGATTAATTATTAGTGATGAAGCATTAGTGCCAGCAAGACCGCGGGTTAAATCACTTGTGGGGGTTTTATCTCTTGAATATGCCCGCAGACTTTCGGCAATGCCTGGAATGAGTTTTTCAATAAAAGGTGAAGTTGCCTCTGGTGTTACATCTGTTGGTGAAACGCCAGTGCCACCTGTTGTAACAATTAGGCGAACTTTCTTTGCAAGAGAAATCCTAAGTTGCTCACGAATTGCATCCATATCATCTTGCACAACAAATGGTCCTTCACACTCATAACCAAGTGCCACTAAACCATTGGCTAAAGCCGACCCACTTAAATCTGCATACTCTCCGCGTGATGCACGATTGCTTGCAGTTATAACTACCGCGGTGCGTTTACTCACCCGCGCTTCCAATCGCCATTCTTGCCACCAGATTTTGAGTCAACGTGAATTGCGCTTATTTCTGCGCCAGGATCTAAAGCTTTTATCATGTCAATAATTGTTAGGCCCGCAACGCTGACTGCAGTTAGGGCTTCCATTTCAACTCCAGTGCGATCTGAAGTTATAACGTGTGACTTAATGTCTACGCCCATTTCTGTAATTACTAGATCGATAGAAATCTTATTTATTGCAATTGGGTGGCAAAGCGGAATCAACTCACTTGTCTTTTTTGCAGCCATGATCCCTGCGATACGAGCAGTTGATAAAACATCACCTTTAGGAGTAGAACCGTCTTGAAGTAAAGCAACAACCTGAGATGAAAGAATCACCTGAGCTGAAGCAACTGCCTCACGCACAGTTACATTGCGCCCGGTTACGTCGACCATATTGGCTTCACCAGAACTATTTAGGTGGGTTAATCCTTCGCTCATGCGGGTAAGTCTAACCAGCGCACTTGTTCACCAACACCGGTCAATTCTTTAGTGACAATGGCAAAACCTTCAGAATGAGCCAAACCACGCAACATGGCTGAGCCCAAATAAGGTGCGACGTGAAATTGGTCCTGGATTACATTGCCAATAATCAAGCGGGTAAAACTCTCTGGAGCAGTTAACTCACTTGCAGTCACAACTGTCCGAAGTATTTTTTGTGGTTGGCCTAACTGAGAAGTGATAACAGGTTGACCGAGAGAGACAAGTGCAACTACTGCCGATTGTGGATTGCCGGGCAAGCCAAGAATTGCAGTTTTATCTTTGTGCGCCAACAACATCGGATGTCCTGGTCGTACTTTCACAGTATCAACCAAAATATCAGCGCCAATTAATTCAAGTGCGGCATGCAAGAAATCGCGCGGACCTTGGGCAGTTCCACCTGTAGTAATAACTACGTCGGCAGTAGCACAGGCTTTTTGTAATGCTTCTACAACTAAATCAAGTTGATCTGAAATATATTCAGTGCTTATTACTTGCGCTCCCATTGCAATTAACCAACCTGGAAGCTGTGGGCCAAGCGCGTCACGAACTAATCCATCACTTGGAATTCCAGAGAGTTGAATTTCATCACCAAGTAAAACTAAAGCAACGCGAGGTTTCACAACGACTTCAACGTAATCAAGACCAGCAGCTGCCAGTAATCCAATCATGGCTGGATTTAAAATTGTCCCGGCTTGAATTAAAACATCACCTGCTGCGCATTCATGTGCTGCTGGTCGGATTTCTTGATTCGCAAATACTTGTCCTACAAGTTCTGTTCCATTTACTTGCGCAACTTCCCATCGAATAACTCCAAAAGTCCCGGCTGGAATTACTGCCCCAGTTGCGATTCCTACTGCTTGCCCAGGTTGTAATTGCGATTTCATTGGCAAACCTGCTTTAACTTCACCGATAATTTGCCAAGGCCCTTGCCCTGAAACTGCAAAACCATCCATTGCCGAAGTTGCATATGTTGGAAGATCAACAAGAGAGCGTGCATCATTTGCCAATGTTCGACCGATGCAATCTGCGACGATTAACTTTTCACTTTGCAAAACAGTGAATGTGGTGGCGGCGACTAATCGAGCATCATCCCAACTGCCTTCAACTAAAGCGCTCATAGTGACCTCAAATATTCCAAAGCAACGGCTAAATCATGAGGAGTATCCACATCAATCATGGCTTTTTCAACTTCTGGGCTCATGGAGATCTCTCGAATCTTAAGATCAGAAATTAAGTTGCGCATAGATTCCCCCTGAGTTTGGGCAAATTTTAAAATCGCATTTTCAAGGGCTTCTCGACGGTAAATCGCAGCCAACGGCTGTTTAAACCCTTTTGAATCAACATACATAACGGCGTCATCATGTGCAGTCATTGCACTAATTAAATGCACCACGTGTGAAATAGCAAAAGGCATATCAGTTGCTATAACTCCAATTGTTTCAGTGCTACACAAATCTAACGCAGCGGCAATACCTGCAACTGGACCTCCCCCGGCAGGATCTTCTTGAATACATTGATAATTTACTTCGGATATATGTGGATTTGGACCAACAATGATGATTTCATATTCACTTGGGATATCACTTAGTACGTATTGAATTAATTTTTGGCGGCCAAGGATTGCTTGGGATTTATCTGCGCCAAATCTTGAACTCGTGCCGCCACTTAGGACGATGATGCTCGCGGATTTGGATTCCATTTGGCTAGGATACTGACTATGGCATTTGTGCGCGGAGAAGCTAACTCACTGGGCTGGCGCAATCTAGAAATTGCCCCTGATGAACCACATTGTGGACATGGCTTTCCAACTCAAAGCCAACCATTATTAATAATTCATCATTTATCTGATTTACATGTGTGTGATGCGCAATCACCTGCAAGACCTGAATATTTAGATCGACATGCAGATCCTGATAGTCCAATTCGCGAACAGGTTGGCACAATCGGTACTTACCGTGCGCATTCAATGCTCTCCCCACACGTTGTTGAATCAATGGTGCAATCACTTAACACAATAACTCACGGCCCACTTTCTTCTCATCCAATAGCTGGCGCAGTTATTACCGGTGATACAACAGATAATGCCCAGAAAAATGAAGTTGACTGGTATTTGGCTTTGCTTGATGGCTTAGAGATTCGTCCAGATTCTGGTGATTTCGCACAGTATGAAGGCGTTATCGATGATGGTGCTGAACATTACGACACTCGATATTGGCATCCTCACGGAACACCGCCAGGAAAAGAAGATGACGATGCCAGAGCAAAATATGGCTTTCCTTTAGTTCCAAATCTTCTTAATTCTTGTCGCGAACCTTTTAAAGCAACCGGCTTAAATTCTCCTTGGTTTGCAGTTCATGGAAACCACGACGCTTTACTACAAGGAACCGTGGCACCTTCAGAAGAGTTTATAAATGAGATGGTGGGGCCAAAGCGCTATACAGCATTGCCAACTACAACTCCCCTGTTTGAAGTTTTGATGCAATTCCGCGAAGTGGGACCTGCAAGTTATCCATCTGCCGATGATGCTCCATACGTATCAGTTGCCGAAGACTTAGAACGCCGTGCGATAGAACGTGGCGAGTATGCGCAAATGCATCTTGATTCTCCCGGCACACCACGTGGACATGGATTTACCGAAGAGAACGCTAAAAACAAAACTATGTACTACACAACCAATCTGCAGGGTGTAAAACTCATTGTTATAGATAGCGTCAATCACTTTGGTGGGTGGCAAGGTTCACTTGATCTAGAACAGTTTGAGTGGCTTGAAAAAGAAGTTGCAGAAGCCGATCGCCCCGTGGTTTTGGCGTCGCATCATCCTCTTAGCAAAATGTTTAATGATTATGCACCTGTCGGTCGACGCGTATGTTTAGCTGAAATTCAAGCAATGCTACTTAAATACCCACAAGTGATTGCTTGGCTTGCGGGTCACGAGCATCGACATCACATTGAATGGATTGGACCGCAAGAAGAAGTAACAGGGTTCTGGCAGATTGAAACAGCTTCTCACGCGGACTGGCCACAGCAATCACGCACCGTTGAAATTGTTACCGATGCTGGCGGCGATATTTACTTTGGTTTAACTGTCGTTGATCACGCAGCTGGCGTGGATTATGCAAAGGCACAAAAACCTCTGGAAATTGCCGCTTTGTCTCGCGCTATCAGTGCAAATGTCTGGCAGAAACGCCCAGAGCTTGGCGCTAAACATGGAATTGATTGGTGGCTAGGCCGTCCCACCGACAGAAACGTTGTGCTTAAAATAAATAAACGTTAATCGTGGCGGTTAGTAGTTTTTTCAATTACTTGAGTTGAACGCAAAATAATTAGGATCACCACAGTTAATCCAGCGCCTGCAACTTGAAACCCAAGTCCAACTGCAACACCTACTGCTGCAGTTGTAAATACTGTGGCAGCTGTTGTAACGCCACCAATTCCTGAGGAACCTGCGCGAGTATTCGTAAAAATTAAGCCAGCACCAAGAAAACCAATTCCCGTAATTACTGCGTGCAAAGCTCGCGTTGGATCGCCGTATTGAGCCTCAATATCCATGACTGCGCCGATAGCCACAATTACGGCCGATGCCGCACATACCAAGGCCATTGTGCGTGGACCAGCAGATTTACCGGCACGGTCACGCTCCCAACCGATAAGCGAACCAAGGATTGCAGCTATTACGGCATCGATTATGACTACGGCTTGCTGCCATAAATCAACTGAGTGCATATCAATCATGGCTAGATGATACTTGAATTGAGCGTGAATGACTAGGAAATGGGCATATAGAATTATCAAATGAGCGAATACCAAATTATGCGTTGGCATCAAATTCCTTCAATGGTTATTGCGCGCTCCGGAGAAACAACGATTAAAACTATGTTGGCCTCACGCTTTCAAGAAGCAATCGATGAAGCTGCAATGCGCATGGGCGAAATCGATGCCGATGCTTATACATCAGGTTGGAATCGCGATCCTTGGGTTGAAGTCGAAGGTGCACCAGATGTGGTTGCTGCACGAATTGCCGAAGAACTTGAAAATGATTTAAATGAAGAAAAACTCAACGCACTTCTAAATACTTTAGGAGAAAAGTAATGTCAGCAATTTACGACGCACTAGCTAAGGCAACTCTGGCATCTGATGGTGCAATGGGAACAATGTTGCAAGCACGTGGATTAACTGACGGCGGCGCACCTGAACTGTGGAATGTTGAAAAACCTGAAGAAATCGAAGCAGTTCTTGAAGCATATGCCGCAGCTGGTGCAAACTTCATAACAACTAATACTTTTGGTGGAACTTCTGGCCGTTTGGCAATGCACGGACTCGAAGATCGTTTGGAAGAGCTCAACAAAGCTGGCGCTGCAATCGCACGCAAAGTTGCCGATCGGCACCCTGGCTGTTTTGTCATGGGAGATATCGGACCATCTGGTGAATTAATGGAGCCAATGGGAACTTTGACACCCGAAAGTGGGAAAGAATTATTCGCAGCCCAGATCAAGGCTCTTGTCGCTGGAGGCGTAGATGCAATTTTGATTGAAACTATGTCTGATTTAGGTGAAGTAGAGGCTGCAGTATCTGCTGCGCAAGAAGTTGCACCTGGCATGCCAATAATTGTGACTTTAAGTTTTGATACAAATCTACGCACCATGATGGGTGTAAAACCTGCAATGGCAGTTACGCATTTAGCATCACTTGGCGTACGCATTATTGGCGCAAACTGCGGCCGCGGAACCGATGAGATGTCGCAAATTGCAAAGGAATTAGTAGGAGCCCGCCCCGAAGGTGTCTTTATCATTACGCAATCAAATGCAGGCCTGCCAAAACTACAAGGTGATGAGTTCATCTATGACGGCACTCCTGAAGAAATGGCTCGATATGCCAAAGAGATGAAGGATCTTGGCGTGAACATCGTTGGTTCATGCTGTGGCTCATCTCCAGCTCACACACAAGCAATTTCTGCTGCGATAGCCTAAATGAAAAGCAAAATCCTTTTAATTGGTATCGACGGATTAAATCTTGATACCGCACTTGATCATGCACCGACATTGGTAGCACTGAAAGAAAAAGGATTCTTTGCACCTCTAACTATTGAACCGCCAACTTGGTCTGGTCCAAGTTGGTCCACGCTTTTAACTGGAACCCCGCATAGCCAACATGGAGTTCTTGATAACTCTTTTACTGGACATAAACTTTTACATAACCCTGATTTACTTTCTCGTGCTTTTTATCAAGATCAAAGCACTACAACTTTTGCAGCCGCTGGTTGGCCACCACTTGTTGATCCCATTGGACACGGGCCAGTAATACATGAACGTCGTGAGCAAGCTAAAGCGCTACGCCATCGAGTTCTAGTTCGTGACGGTGAAACTTATGGCTACACACAAGTCGATGCTGAAATTGCAGCTGCGGCAAATTACGCGATTTCCCAGCATGGCCCAGATGTTTCATTTATCTATTTCTGCGGCGTTGATGAGGCAGGTCACGCTTTTGGCTCAGTTGGTGATGAATATAAAGGGGCAATTGCGCGAATCGATTCTTACTTAGATAATTTACTTCAGGCGGTACATGCCCGTGCAAGTGCGGATGAACCCTGGTTAGTTGTTGTTACAACTGATCACGGTCATGTTGACGAAGGCGGACATGGCGGAGATAGCGCCCGCGAACGTGCTTCATTTGTCGCGGCATTAGGTGTGGGCCGTCAAAACCCACAATGGCCAACGCAGTTTGAACCACATGATTTAGTTTCTTTACTTTTAGCAGAAAGGGCGTAGAGCAATGAACTTTAATAAAGTAATTTTGTACTACGGCTTTGCACCTATTGCAGATCCAGAAGCCGTTAAGTTATGGCAAAAAACGCTCTGTGAATCACTCAACATTAAGGGGCGTATTTTAATTTCCCCCCACGGAATCAATGGAACCCTTGGCGGGCACATGGATGATGTTAAAAAGTACATCAAGGCCACTCGCCAATACCCAGGTTTTAAAAAGATTGATTTTAAATGGTCCGAAGGCACCGGAAATGATTTTCCAAAGCTAAAGATTAAAGTTAAAGACGAGCTAGTTGCCTTCGGAAATCCTGGTGAAATTCAGGTTGATGAAAACGGTGTGATCGGTGGCGGTATCCACCTTCGCCCTGAAGAAGTAAATAAACTCGTTGAAGAACGCGGGGATGACGTATTTTTCTTTGATGGCCGTAATGCCTTTGAGGCAAAGATTGGAAAGTTTAAAGATGCCGTTGTTCCAGATGTAACTACATCACATGATTTTGTGAAAGAGATCGAAAGTGGCAAGTACGATCACATGAAGGATAAGCCAGTAGTTACTTACTGCACAGGCGGAATTCGTTGCGAAATACTTTCTGTCGTTATGAAAAATCGTGGCTTTAAAGAGGTTTATCAAATCAAAGGTGGAATCGTTCGCTATGGAAATGCCTTTGGCGATGATGGTCTTTGGGAAGGCTCGCTTTATACTTTCGATGATCGCCTAACAATTGATTTTAGCGATCACACTAAATTAATTGGACAGTGCGCCCATTGCGAAGGTCCAACTAAAGAGTTTAGAAACTGCCAAAAGCCAGAATGCCACCAATTGGTTTTACTATGCGACCCTTGCTATGCAAAACATTTAGATATGCCATGCAAGCATGACCGTGAAATCAAGCGCAACCGAGATTTGGTCGGTTAATCCGTTTTCTTAGTCTGCTTCCAGTGATATTTGTACAGTGGAAAAGCAACGGCAATAAGTGAAAGCGAACTCAACAAGCCCTTAACTGCTCGGCGCTGATTATCGTCTTCAGTTTGCTTGCGCATTGCATCTAAAGCTGCAGTGGTCTTATCTGGGTATGCAGCCGCATCCATATAGCCTGGATCTGGAAATACGATATCCAAGAAACCATTTATCACTGCCACGACCGAAAACAAACACACCATCAATGTGATGAGACAGATCGCGTATAGGTACAGCGATTTCCAATCAATTCCATGATTGACCGGTGCTGCCGCTTTTTTCGCTACTGCTTTCTTAACTGTTGCCATGTATTAATCATCTCACCATTACTATTGATACATGATTATTCAGGCCCCAAGCGCGGTTATTGCCGGAAAACTTGTGGGCCCGACTTGGGTAGAAATATCGGGAGATTTAATTCGCTCAATTAATTCTGGCGTGAATTCGGCGCCTGATCAGATCATTGACGGGGTTTTAATCCCTGGATTTGTAGATATCCATTCACACGGCGGCGGCGGGAAATACTTCTCAGCTCAATCCCCCGGTGAAATTCATTCTGTAATTGAAACCCACCGTGGTCACGGAACTACTTCGCTTATGGCTTCCCTTGTAAGTGAGCCCATTGAAACGATTAAAGCCCAGATACTTCGTTTAAAGCCTTTTTTTGAAAACAATCAAATTGTGGGAATTCATTTAGAAGGGCCTTATCTAGCACAT
>WLCU01000140.1 GCA_009705165.1 Actinomycetota bacterium
CGAGTACGTACCGCTTGCGACTTTCCACCGTGCAATGCGCCAACTGCAACACCTGCATGAGCAAGTTTGTCAGCTAGACGATCTGCGCCACGTTGAGTCTTAACGAACAAGATAGTTTTTCCATTACGTGCGGCAACTTGATTTGTAATGTCATCTTTATCGCCTGGGTTCATAACAAGTACGTAGTGCTCCATAGTTGAAACTGAAGCGCGGTCGTTTTGTAGTGAGTGTGTCTTTGGATTCTTTAGATATTGGCGCACTAATGAATCAACACCGCGGTCAAGAGTTGCTGAGAACAACAGACGTTGTCCGTCCAACTTTGCTTGATCCAAGATTTCTTTAACAACTGGCAAGAAGCCCATATCAGCCATTTGATCAGCTTCATCAAGAACAGTAATTTGAAGTTGGTCTAACTGAACTTCGCCCTTGTTGAGCAAGTCAATTAGTCGTCCTGGTGTGGCAACCAAGATTGCAGTTCCACGACGCATCGCAGTGATCTGCTTCGCGTACGACATTCCACCCGCAACAACAACTGATTCGTGGCCAATTGAACGGGCAAGTGGCATCAAAACTTCGTCGATCTGCTGTGCAAGTTCACGTGTTGGCGTTAATACAAGTGCTAATGGCTTATGAGGTTTTGCAACCTTGCCATTGAGGTTATTAAGTAGCGCTAAACCAAATGCAAGTGTCTTACCTGAGCCAGTTTGCCCACGACCCAAAATATCGTGGCCCGCTAGCGCATCAGGAAGTGTTGCAATTTGAATTGGGAATGGATGCATGATTCCTTGCTTAGCTAGTGCGTTAACTAGCGGAGCAGCAATTCCTAAATCACCAAAAGTTGTAGTGATTTCGGTAAGCGGAGTTGCATCAACCAAGTTTGCATCAGCTAAATTTGTTGAGATGTAATTATCATCTGCACCGAAATCTACGGCTGCATTTGTGTGAGTCTTTGCAGAACGCTTGAAATCATCACGGGCATATGCTGGTGAATCATTGCGGCGATCGCGAACTGGGCGTCCTGCACGGAAATTAGCTGCACGAGTATCAGGTGCTTCGCTGCGCTTCTTCGGACGAGTTGGATCAAATTTTTCTACCTTGCGTGGAACAAAGTTTGGACGTCCATCATCTGTGCGTGAGACCTTTGCTTTTGCAGCATCACGGCGTGTAGTTGGGCGAGTATCTGAAGTTCTGTATTCAGCTTTGTTAAATTCATTTTTCTTGTACTCAGGCTTTTTGTTTTCAGGTTTAACAAAATCTTTTTTCTTATCAAAATCACGCTTCGTACGATCATCACGTTGTGCAACAAACTTCTTTGCACGGCTTTCTGGGCGCTGAGACTGTTCGATTCGGGCCTTGCGCTCTTCAGGAGCTTCAACTGGACGTGGCTTTGAGGCAGTTTTTTCTTGGAATCGCTTTGCGCGAAGCTTTGAACGATCAGTCAGGCGTGCTTCCTTCTTTGAAAGCGTTGACGTATCAACGTCGCTATAGCGACGAGTAGATGCTGGTTTAGCAGATTTAGAAACAGCAGCAGCGCCTTTGCGTGCATTCTTTTCTGCAGTTGTGTGGCGGGCTTTTGGATCAGCGGCTTTAAAGGCAGCTTTCTTCGCGCGCTTAGGTTTTCCAACTGAGGCAGCACGACGTGCTTTTCCGGGCGCGCTAGTACGTGGTTGTAGAGACATAGAAAATTCATACCAATCGAGACGACAAGCGCGTCTCGGGTATAGCGCGCACTTTTGGCGGCTAGGGCGAAAATAAGACTCGCATGTAGTGCTGCATAGTGCAGCACTTGGGGGAAGTGCATTGATGCGGTCGCACCAACCCGGCAATTCTACCGTGAAATATTGGTCAGCCTTACCAGCCTATAAAAGCGGTACGTGTGTATCTTCAGCCAATGCGAAACACCAATAAATCATGGCTCGGCATATATATGTTGCTTGGCATTGTCTGGGGCTGTTCCTTCATCTTTATTAAGTTAGGTCTTGAGTTCCTAACCCCAATCGGCGTGGCCTTTGGTCGTGTTTCCTTAGGTGCACTCACCCTTGTTTTCTGGGCGCGCTACAAAGGGATCGAACTTCCAAAAGATAAAAAACTGTGGCTGCATTTATGGGTCGTTGCGCTATTGCTAAATGTCATCCCTGGATTTCTTTTTGCCTTTGCTGAAACAAAAGTGACTTCTATTTTGGCTGGAATCATCAATGCAGTAACACCACTTATGACGCTGCTGGCAATAATGATTGCATTCAGAGAAGAAAAACCTAAGAACTTCCAAGTCGTTGGATTGGTTCTAGGTTTTATTGGCGTCCTAACTGTTTTAGGTGCTTGGCAGGGGTTAGGTGCTAATCCAATTGGCGCAGTTCTTGCCTTACTTCTAGCTGTGACATGTTACGGAGTGTCATTTCCGTATTCACGTAAATTTGTTTTGCCACATAAATTAAAGCCCGAAGCTATTGCAGCCGCACAAGTATCAACAGGTGCAATCACATTGCTGCCCTTCTATTTAATTGATGGAATTGCTAAAGATGAATATCGCCCAGGTCCTGTTCTTGCGATGATTGCACTTGGAGTTTTTGGTAGTGGATTTGCTTACATCTGGAACTTTAAAATCATGGAAGCAGCTGGAAGCGCAATTGCCAGCACAGTTACTTATGTGACGCCGGTAGTTGCTGTAATTGTAGGAATCATCTTTTTGGGCGAATCAGTTGTCTGGAATGAACCTGTTGGGGCATTGATTGTCTTGCTCGGCGCGGCAATTGGTCAGCAGCGCATAAAGATCTTTAATCGATCTTAAATCCATCAGTAATAGGACCTAAATCAATTCCTGCTGCTGTGTGATTTGTTTTTTCACCACGAGATAATTGGGCGGCGTGGGCTTTATCGTGCCAACGTTGTTCAATTTTCCCGTATTTCCACAGTAATAAAGCGATAGTCCAGATCACTACAAATGCACCAACAATGAAGTATCCAGCACTGTTTAAATCAAAGGCCAAGGCATAATCCCAGAAGCCACCGCTTAAGTTAAGTTGTCGCGCAAATACTTGGCACAGCTCGAGACCGCCAACAAAGAGTGCAACTGCAACTGAGAGTCCAGTAATGATGATGTTGTAATAAACCTTGCGCACTGGCTTTGAAAACGCCCAACCATATGCAAAGTTCATAAA
>WLCU01000141.1 GCA_009705165.1 Actinomycetota bacterium
AAAGCTTTGCAGGCACTTGGGGCAACTATTGCAACAACACATTCGACACAGAATGTCGATGGCGCAGATTTAGTTGTTTACTCAACTGCAATCGCCAAAAGTAATCCTGAAATGATTCGTTCGCAGGAACTTTCACTTCCAATGCTGACGCGTGCTTCAGCGCTGTCGATTTTAATGTCAGAGTCCAAAAGCATTGCAGTTGCCGGAACCCATGGTAAAACAACTACATCATCGATGTTGGCAGTTGCATTGCAAGCGTGCGGAGCCGATCCATCTTTTGCTATCGGTGGAACAATTACCGCTTCAGGCTCTAACGCTCACCGAGGCACCGGAGAAATCTTCGTTGCTGAAGCCGATGAATCCGATGGCTCATTCGTTGAATATCATCCGTTTGCGGCGATCATTACAAATGTTGAGCATGATCACGTAGATTTTTTCGCTACGCCAGAATCAGTTTTTGACGCCTTTGGAGATTTTGTATCATCGATTCATAGTGATGGCTTCTTGACCTACTGCCACGACGATGCGGGTGCAAAAGCTCTAGCTCTAAAAACTACTAACTGCGCATTAGTCTCATATGGGACCAGTGATAACTGCGATTTAACGCTAGATTCAATCGAACTAGAGGCTATGGGTTCTAGAGCTCGCGCAATTTGGCGGGGAAAAGTAGTTGGCCACATTGAACTGCAAGTTCCTGGCCATCACAACTTACTTAATGCCGCAGGGGTTCTGGCAACTGGATTAAATCTTGGTTTTAGCCCAATAGAACTCTTGACCGGTCTATCTATATTCCGCGGTACAGGCCGGCGCTTTGAACTTAAGGGAACGGTTCACGGTGTTCGCGTAATTGATGATTATGGTCACCACCCAACTGAAATTGAAGTAACACTTACGGCTGCAAGAAGATTTGCCGGACAGGGAAGATTGATTGTAATTTTTCAGCCACATAGATTCTCCAGAACTCAAGCGTTCTATAAAGAATTTGCCCGAACCTTAGATTTGGCAGATCGCGCAATTGTTCTTGAAGTGTATGCGGCCAGTGAAAAACCTATCGCCGGAGTTACTTCAAAAATGATTACTGATGCCATGGACCATGGTGAGTACATCCCAAACTTTGTCGAAGTTACTGATTCGGTTGTGGATTTGGCGCAGCCTCAAGATGTCATCATCACTTTGGGTGCCGGAGATGTGAGTTCGTTGGCTCCCATAATCGTTGAAGGCTTAAGTCGGCGTTTCGGTTAAATGAAAAAAAGACGCCTAATCGCAATTGCTGTGGTCTTAATCCTTGCTGGCTCTTCATACGCGCTAGGTTGGTCGACTTTATTTACAGTTAGTGCTGTAGAGATTCAAGGAACTTCTCTGCAACTCCCAAACTTTGTTAACATCGGTGAAAAATTGGCGCGAATCGAACCCCGTGTAGTTGCTGAAAAATACGAAGGAATTGATTTTGTAGAAAGTGCAAAAGTTTCACGCGATTGGAGGACTGGAAAAGTGAGAATTCAGATTACTTCTAGAATTCCAGTCGCCGTATTTAATGGCCAAATAATTGATAAGTCAGGCAAAGCAATAACTACACAACCGAGCGCACCAAAACCTCTGCCAACTATTCAAGCCGCCACCACCAAGGAAGCTGCTGCTGGTGCAAAGTTCATTTCAAAGCTTCCCGAAGAGCTCAAAGTGGTGTTGCTGACCGTGAAAGTAAATCCTTCTGGATCCTATGAACTTGAAATAAACTATGGGCAGCGGTTGATTCAGATTCGGTGGGGGACGCCTACAGAAAATACTTTGAAAGTAGCGGTTTATAAGGCTTTATTGGAACGAGCTGAAAATTCAAAAGTAGTTCGCATTGATCTTTCGGCACCACATGCGCCAATCGTTGAATAAATAAATCTAACGACACAATAAATATTTCATGTCGGTCTTTGATTAAAAGGCTCGTGCACTTTAAGTTCGCCTTATCGAAAAACGTTGAATTATAAGGCTCAACTAGAGGTTTATAGTTCTCAAGGAGGATACAAGTGGCTTCACCGCAGAATTACTTAGCAGTCATCAAAGTTGTTGGTATTGGTGGCGGTGGAGTTAATGCAATCAATCGCATGATTGATGTTGGACTCAAAGGTGTTGAGTTCATTGCAATTAACACTGATGCGCAACATTTGTTAATGAGTGATGCCGATGTAAAACTTGATATCGGTCGCAAGTCCACTCGTGGTCTTGGTGCAGGTATGGATCCTGAAAAAGGTCGCGAAGCTGCAATCGATCATTCAGATGACATCGAAGAAATTTTGCGCGGTGCAGATATGGTTTTTGTTACTGCAGGCGAAGGCGGCGGAACTGGAACAGGTGCTGCACCAATCGTTGCAAAGATTGCAAAAGAAATTGGCGCACTAACAATTGGAGTTGTTACTCGTCCATTTTCTTTTGAAGCAAAACTTCGTTCGGCACAAGCCGATGTAGGTATCGAAGCGTTGCGTGCAGAAGTTGACACTTTAATTGTTATTCCAAATGATCGACTGCTTGCGATTTCAGATCGCACAATTACTTTGGCAGATGCGTTCAAGAGCGCTGATCAAGTATTGCTATCAGGAGTTCAAGGTATTACTGAGATCATTACTCAGCCAGGACTTATTAACCTTGACTTTGCAGATGTAAAGGCTGTTATGTCTGGTGCAGGTTCTGCACTTATGGGAATTGGTTCAGCACGTGGCGAAAATCGTGCGCTTCGCGCAGCAGAGCTTGCAATTTCTAGTCCATTACTCGAAGCTTCAATTGATGGCGCAATGGGAGTTCTTCTTTCAGTTTCTGGTGGATCAGATCTTGGTTTGTTTGAAGTTAATGAGGCGTGCGAGCTTGTTCAATCAGCGGTACATCCAAACGCTAAGTTCATCTTCGGTACAACTATCGATGATGCGCTAGGTGATGAGGTTCGAATTACCGTTGTTGCTGCAGGCTTTGAAGGTGGAGAGCCAAAGAAGGTTGCAACTCCAGTTATCGATGCAGCGACACTTGGTGGAGTTGCAGATCCAATTGCATCTAACGATCCAATCTCTGTGGCTCTTGACCTAGGAAACGAAGCTCCAAAGCGTCGAGTGACATTTGAAGAGCTAGTTTCTGAAGATGAGATCGACGTTCCCGACGTCATGAAGTA
>WLCU01000142.1 GCA_009705165.1 Actinomycetota bacterium
TAAGTGGTGGGAAAGCAATCCATGCGAGTAGCAGCTATTGATTGTGGAACAAATTCAATTCGATTACTGATCGCAGATATCGAGGGAAATAATTTTCGTGAAGTTATCCGCACTATGCAAATTGTTCGCTTGGGTCAAGGCGTTGATCAAACTGGGGAGTTTCATCCAGATGCAATTGCACGAACTTTGGTCGCCGTTGATTTATTTGCTTCCGAAATTGCAAAACGCGGCGTCGAGAAAATTCGTTTTTGTGCAACAAGTGCCACACGGGATGCAACGAATCGACATTTATTTGTTGATGGCGTGCGCGAGCGTTTAGGAATCGAACCAGAAGTAATTAGTGGAGAAGAAGAGGCCGCTTTATCTTTTGCCGGTGCGATTCAAGATTTAAACCCATCGGATGGCCCATTTCTTGTTGTAGATATCGGCGGAGGATCTACTGAATTTGTTTTCGGTACAACCACAGTTGAATCGGCAAAATCAGTCAATATCGGTTGCGTACGAATGACCGAACGTCACTTTGCACAAGACCCCGCAAGCCAAGCACAAATCGAGTTGGCTCGTACAGATATTCACGCTGCAATTGCTGAAGCTGCAGGTATTGTTCCAATCACTAAAGCAAAAACCTTAATCGCAGTTGCAGGAACGGCAACGACAGTTGCAGCTGCTGCTTTGAATTTAAATGAATATGATCGCTATGCAATTCATTTATCCAGAATCAGCGCAGAACAAACGCATGAAACTTCACAAATATTTCTAACTAAAACGCGCGAAGAGCGATTAGCCCTTGGTTATATGCATCCTGGCCGCGTAGATGTCATACCTGCAGGTGCTTTAGTTCTTTCCGAGATTATGAAAGCTACAGGGGCGATTGAATTTGTGGCATCTGAATCAGATATTTTGGATGGAATGGCCCGTTCGATAGCTGGAACGAGTGCGTAGAAAAGCAGGGTAGATTTACCCCTTGCACGTGGCCCCGATAGCCCAATGGCAGAGGCAGAGGACTTAAAATCCTCCCAGTGTGGGTTCGACCCCCACTCGGGGCACCAGTTTAAACGCGCTTGGGAATCTTCCAGGCTTTACCCTTGTTATGTATGACAACCACCAGAGGTTCTGGTGGCCCAACAAAAGGAGAGACAAGTTATGCGCAGTTCAAACCCTGTTTTAGGACGGGCGTTTAATCAGCGTGGATACGCTGCATTTGATCCCAAGCAAACTACTGAGACCGACGCAGCGCTAGAAAATATGTACAACGCACCTGCTGCATCATCAATGCGCACAGGTCGCATGACGATTGACGATGTAGTCACTCGTACTGGAATTTTATTTGCAGTTCTTGTAGCCGTTGGCGCAGCTGCATGGTCACTGAACTTAGGTGGCGGCGCAATGATGCTCGGAATCTTTGGCGGCTTCGTACTTGCAATGGTTAATACTTTTAGCAAGAGCGTCAAGCCTGCATTTATAATTACATATGCAGCTTTTCAAGGTTTAGCACTTGGTACGATTTCAAATCTTTACAACTCTGTATATGACGGAATCGTTAGCCAGGCAATCATCGTAACAATCTGTGCGTTCACGGGAATGTTGTTCGCTTATAAGAGCGGCCGAATTCGTGTGACTCCAAAGTTCACCAAGGTATTAATGACTGCGATGATCGGTTACTTAGTTCTTGGATTAATTTCACTTGTGGGATCATTCTTTGGCGCAAGCATCTATAACATTGTCGGCCTTGGTTTGATTATGGCTGCAGGTGGAATGGTTCTTGCAAGCTTTTTCTTGATTTTAGATTTTGATCAGATTCAAAACTCAATCAATCAAGGCTTGCCACAACAAGAATCATGGCGCGCAGCGTTTGGTTTAATGGTCACAATTGTGTGGCTATACCTAGAAGTTCTTCGCTTGCTCTCAATCTTGCGCAGCAACGACTAGTTAAAGATCTTCATCGAGGGGCCTCAGGTTATTTACCTGGGGCTCTTCGACATTTCTGGTCTCTGGAATTTGATACACCAAAACAAGTGCAACCATAAAGATTGCCGCAGATAGTCCAAAGGCTGCCCGATATGAATACAGATCAGATACTGCGCCAATAATGATTGGTCCAACCATCATTCCGGCATCTCCGGCCATCTGAAATATTGCAATAACTTTGCCGCCTTTGCCATGAATTACATCGCCCACGATGCTGGCCGGGGCAGTTGATAAAAAGGCTCCACCAAAACCAATAATTGCCATAGCAAGCAGATACATCCATACATGAACTGAAAATGTAAGGAGTAGCACTGCGATTAACACAACATTTGCGCCAATGATTGAGGCAGCTCTTCGACCCTTTTCATCTGAATATCGACCTGCTCGAAGCAAAATTGCGCCTTGAATAATCGCAGAAATAGCTAAGCCATAACCGACAACTGCAGTTGTTGAATGTAGTTCTTCAGTAACAAAGATTGGCAAGATAGAAGCGCGCAAACCAAAAAATACCCAACTACCAATAAATGCCAAAACAAGGGCGATTCGATATGGCTTCATTCTTAGTGCTTCACTTACTGTGGTGTGGCTTGAAGTATCAACGTTCTTATCTACTTTGCCAATTTTGTCGCCCTTAAGAAAAAAGTAAGCAACAGTTCCAGAACATAAAAGCATTCCAGAATAAACAAAAAATGGCGCACGTAAGGAAATTACCGAAAGCAATCCTCCAATTGCAGGACCTGCGATTCCGCCCAGTAAGAATGAACCTTGATAGACAGATTGCGCACGACCTCGGTGGGCATCATCTACAGATCGCATGATGACTGAACCTGCAGCAACTGAAAACATGGATGAACCAAGACCGCCTGCTGCACGAAATACCAATAGTTGTTCATAGCTTTGTGCAAGCCCGGCTAGAAAAGTAAAGAGCGCAACCATGAAAACACCAGAGGAAAAGACGGCACGTTCGCCGAATTTATCGACAAGTGAACCTGAAATTAAACCTGAAGCAAATCGGGTGATGGCAAAAGCTGAAACCATTAAACCAATCGCAGCGTTGTTAACACCGAAAGATTTTGCAAAGACTGGAATAGCTGGAAGAACTATGCCAAATCCAACGGCAACAAAAAAGGATGCCGCGACAAGTATGGAAACTTCTCGCGGCAGATCCTTAAATGGAGA
>WLCU01000143.1 GCA_009705165.1 Actinomycetota bacterium
AGGCAAACCTGGCCTCTATCTTGAAGATCTCTACGTAGATCCAGCTTTTCGCGGCAAAGGTTACGGCCTAGCCTTCCTTAAGACCCTCGCCAAAATCTGTATCGACCGTGGTTATGAAAGGTTCCAATGGTGGGTTCTTGATTGGAACGAACCATCAATTGAATTCTATAAATCCATAGGCGCGGTAGCCATGGATGAATGGACGATTTTCCGAGTCAGTGGAGATGCTTTAAAGAAATTAGGGTCTGGCGCTTAAACTCACGGGAATTACAATTTCGTTGTACTGCAAAAAACTAGGTTTAAATGGCGGATCAAAGCGCGCAACTCTTGTTTCATCCGATAATTCAATATTTTCTTTAGCTGCTACAGAGCGCAATTGAGCGGTTTTCTTTTCAATTAACTGCCTTGTTGCTTTGCCACGGAATGAAAGTGCAACGCATCTCTCTGAATCTAAATCGCGTAATACAACTCTTGAATCATTTGGCAATGGCATGTCAGCAAGAGTGCTTCCTGCGGGCATCACAAAGGAGACAAACCATTCATTTGCCGGAATTGCTTCGCTGCGTTGGGCAGTTATTACAGGGGCGGTCATGGCGATTTTTTCCGAAGTTTTATTGCCCTTAGAGATATAACTAAAAAGTGAGCCAAAAGCAGCGCTAGTCGCACTAGAGTAATTAGCAGCGATTTTAACTTCAGCAATTACGCAGGGCTTGTACTCACGCACTTCAAAACCTGCATAGGTTTTTATAGTTTCAAATTCTTGTCTCTTCGTCATATTTTGAGAATACCCCGAAACTACTAAATAACTTGCACGGTTATGGTGTGCAAGCCCTCTGCCCCATTAGGGTCAATTGGAACATTAGCAGTTGATTGCTTATTGCCAGCTCCGTCGATAGCGCGCACAGTTACTTGATGCGCCCCTTTTGTTGCGTTCCAATCAATCCACCATTGGCGCCACGTTGTCTTTGCAATTTCTGGGCCAAGAACTGCTGTGCGCCAAGGTTGATCATCAATTTGAACTTCGATTTTAGAAATCCCAACAAGTGGCGCCCAAGCAACGCCTGCAATTGCCACAGGGCCAACGGCAACTTCGCCATAATCAAGTGGGGTATCTATTCGAGATTGCAGCTTGATTGGACCACGTTCAGACCAACCACGTTGAATCCAATAACCATGTTTTTGATCAAAACGTGTCAGTTCAATTCGAGTTAGCCATTTAGTTGCAGACACATATCCAAATAGTCCGGGCACAATAATTCGGGCTGGCCAACCATGTTTATCTGGAAGAGCTTCGCCATTCATTGCAACTGCAATCATGGCATCTCGGCCATCAAGGGCTGCAAGTGGAAACCCGGCAGAAAATCCATCGACTGAATAACCCATTACTTGATCAGCGCTCGAATCTGGTTGTGCCTCATTTATTAGATCATCTAAACGAATCCCCTGCCATCTGGCGTTTCCGATTAATCTGCCACCAACTTCATTTGAAACACAAGCAATCGTGTCATCGAGTTCAAATGTTGGACGAGCTATTAATTGATCATAAGTAAGTGTTATCGGTTTTGAAACTAAACCATTGATTTCTAACTTCCATGTATCAAGTGAAACCTGTGGCACGGTGTAAGCGGTATCAATACGGAAGAAATCTTGGTTGGGAGTAAATAACGGTGAGAGTCCTGGGGTTTGCAATGCAGGATCCAGTGGCGGTGGAGGCAAGGATTTAAAAGGTTTAGGAATTAACGCCTTAGTCCTATTTATTTGTTCTACCGCTTTTTGTGAAAAGATTTTTGCGCTTGCAGTTGCCGACAGAGTTACAGCACCAATCGCTCCTGCAGCCTTAAATAAACTGCGGCGTGAGATCTGCATAGGCAGAACGGTAACTGTGAATGACAGTCTCTGCCATTGGAAATGACTGAACTAGCGCAGAACTGGTTTCGACTTAGGCGGTTGGGGCTTCTGCAAGATCTTCAGGTGAATCAGGCATTGCTGCCTTAGCTGCACCTTTAAATGTGAAGATTGCATCGGTGCCTTCGCCCTCAGCGTCAACCACAATGATTTCGCCGGCTTTAAGTTCTCCGAACAAAATGCGCTCTGACAATGCATCTTCGATTTCACGTTGAATTGTTCGACGCAATGGACGCGCACCAAGAAGTGGGTCATAACCACGCGCAGCAAGTAAATCCTTAGCTGCAGGTGTTAGTTCGATGCCCATATCTTTTGCCTGTAAGCGATCATCAAGGTTCTTCACCATCAAATCAACGATCTGAATAATCTGATCCTTAGTTAACTGGTGGAAGACAATGACATCATCGATGCGGTTGAGGAATTCAGGGCGGAAATGAGACTTAAGCTCCTCATTTACCTTGCCCTTCATGCGATCGTAATTTGTTTGATCATCATCACTGTTAGCAAAACCAAGGCCAAGGCTCTTAGAAATATCGCGAGTACCAAGGTTTGTAGTCATGATGATTACAGTGTTTTTGAAGTCAACGGTGCGGCCTTGAGAATCGGTTAGGCGGCCATCTTCAAGAACCTGAAGAAGTGAGTTGAAAATATCTGGGTGCGCTTTTTCGATTTCATCGAAAAGAACAACTGAGAATGGGCGGCGGCGAACCTTTTCAGTTAGCTGTCCACCTTCGTCGTAACCCACATACCCTGGAGGCGCACCGAACAAACGAGATGCGGTGTGACGTTCTGAGTATTCAGACATATCAAGTTGAATTAATGCATCTTGATCACCAAATAAGAACGATGCGAGTGTGCGTGAAAGTTCAGTTTTACCAACACCAGAAGGGCCAGCGAAGATAAATGATCCACCAGGACGGCGAGGATCTTTAAGTCCCGCACGTGTACGGCGAATTGCTTGTGAAAGCGCCTTGATTGCTTGGTCTTGTCCGATAACACGGTTGTGTAATTCATCTTCCATGCGAAGAAGACGTGCAGTTTCCTCTTCAGTTAACTTAAAGACCGGAATTCCAGTTGATGCAGAAAGTACCTGAGCGATGAGTTCTTCATCAACTTCGGTGAACTTATCGAGATCAGTTGCCTTCCAATTCTTTTCAGCTTCCTGCTTTTCAAGGATGAGAGTCTTCTCTTTATCGCGAAGAGC
>WLCU01000144.1 GCA_009705165.1 Actinomycetota bacterium
AGTAAATCCCTTGGTAACACTTTGCAAGTCGATGTTATTTTGCAACGCGTTCGTGGAATCGAACTTCGTTGGTATTTAGGCAGTGCCCATTATCGTTCGATGCTTGAATACTCAGAAGCCGCCCTTGATGAATCAGCCGTTGCATTTCGTAGAATTGAAAATTTCTTAAACCGTGCAACTGAACAGTTAGGTGCACAACCAGCGCCCATTATTAGCGATGCATTTTGCGCAGCAATGAATGATGATTTAGCTGTTCCGGCAGCACTTGCATTAATCTCTGAAAATCAACGTCTTGGAAATCTAGCGATAACAGATGCAGACAAAGTAGCTCTCGCCAAAAATGCGGGTGAAATTCGTGGTGCGTTACAAATATTGGGCTGTGACCCATTTGATCCTAACTTCACGCAAAACGCTGCAGCAGATTTAAATCAAGCACTTGATGGAGTAATCCAATTGGCGTTAAAAGAGCGAACTGCGGCACGCGAGCGTAAAGATTTTGCTGCATCAGATGCCATCCGTGATGGGCTGCTTGCATTAGGAATTACAATTGAAGACACTGCACAAGGGCCACGTTGGTCGATTGAAGAGAAGAGCTAACCATGGCCGGTAATTCATCACGCAAAGGTGCAATTCGCGCATCCAAAAAAGGACCTTCATCTGGCACCGGCGGTAAAAACAAGAAGCGCCTTGAAGGTAAAGGACCAACACCAAAGGCAGAAGATCGTCCTTATCACGCAGCTGCAAAACGTAAAAAAGCTGCCGAGAAAAAAGCCACACGCAGCACAAGTCCACGTGCAACAACTATTTCTCGTTCTACACCTTCGCGTGCACCTCGCGGCGAACGTCCTCGCGGCGAAATCGTTGCAGGTCGTAACGCAGTTCTAGAAGCACTTCGCGAAGCGGTACCTGCAACTGAATTATTAGTTGCACGAAGCATTGATGTTGATGATCGTGTTGCAGAGTCATTAAAGCTTGCACTGCACTTAGGTTTGCCAATTCGTGAAGCGCACCGTGCCGAAGTTGAAGGCATTTCGCCAAATAGCCAGGGGATTATTCTGGCAATTAAGCCTTTCCAGTACTCTTCATTTGAAGAAATTATGCAGCGCGCAAAGTATCCAGCGTTAGTTGTTGCACTAGATGGAGTTACTGATCCACGTAACTTAGGTGCAATAGTTCGAAGCGCTGCAGCATTTGGTGCAGCAGGAGTTCTGATGACAGAACGTCGCGCCGCAGCAATGACTGCCTCAGCATGGAAAGCGTCAGCTGGAGCCGCAGCTCGTTTGCCCATCGCACAAGTAACAAATTTGGCCCGCACAATTGATGCCGCAAAGAAAGAAGGCCTATTTGTTGTTGGCCTTGATGGAGAATCTGAAGACACAATTTCTGCAATGAAAGTTGCAACAGAACCAATCATGGTTGTTGTCGGAAGCGAAGGAAAAGGCTTAGCGCGCTTAACTCGCGAAAAATGTGATTTAGTTATTTCAATTCCAATTAGCGCAACGACAGAATCATTAAATGCATCTGTTGCAACATCGATTGCCCTGTTCCATATAGATCAGGCACGCCGTAAGGGGTAAGCACGTGATTTATTCTCGTTTTATCGCCCTTGGAGATTCATTTACCGAAGGCATGTGTGATGAGAAAAAATATGGCCATTACCGAGGCTGGGCCGATCGAGTTGCCGATGTCATGGCAACCTTTCATCCAGATTTTAAGTATTCCAATTTAGCTATTCGTGGCAAATTAGTCAGACAAGTAATCGATGAACAAATCGAGGCCGCACTTGCACAAGTGACGGGTCCAGAAACTTTGATCTCTTTTCATGCAGGTGCAAACGATGTGATTCGCCCTGGATATAAGCCGGAAATTGTTTTGACCCAATATGCCGATGCCGTCCGCCGCCTTGCCGCATCAGGTGCAACGATTATGGTTTTTACGGTTTTAGAGAGAACTGGAAACACTGGAAAAACTGCCAAGATGTGGGAAGCGCGTTTTGGTGGATTTAATAATAATGTTCGAACTGTTGCGGCCGAAGTTGGCGCAATAGTTGCAGACGCCAACGAAGAACCTGCATTTTCAGATCGCAGATTCTTAGCTTTTGATCGATTGCATCTAAACGCAATGGGTCATGATCGAGTTGCACAAGCAGTGCTTGAAAAATTGGAACTTCCCTTTGATCACAGTTGGCGCACACCGTTGCCTCCAGCTAAACCCGAACCAAAAGCGTTACGTGCATTTGTTACCGCGATTTGGTTCATTACTTTTGCGCTGCCATGGATGTGGAGACGTGCACGCGGCAAATCTTCAGGTGATGGTCGTAGTTGCAAATATCCAATTGCCATTTCTTGGCCACTGAATTTAGATTGAAGTAACTGTCCATTCGAAGGTGTGCACACCAGGTTTAATGATGTATTTAGGCAAAGTATCTGGCCCACATGAGGCAGTTCCTACGCCGCGATGTGCGCCATCGATATGAACCACAACATTGCCACAAGCCTTAACTTCAACATCGTGAGTTGCATCAGCTAAATCAACTGCGCGGTTTGGTGTAACCGAAACCTGTAAAGGTTTAGCCATTTGTACACGAACTCCATGACCTTCAGAGTTGGTGAGTTCAAACCAACGTACAGCCGCGTGGCCACCATTTTCTTGAGGGCGAACATAAGGAATGTATTGATTGGCTACGGATGAAACAAAGCGATGAATTCTTGCGATTTTTCTATCCGGATATGACTCGTGAGGACCAGAGCCAAACCATGTTAGATCGCTCAAAGCTCCATCTAGTTCGAAGTTAATACCAACGCGTGCAACATCGGTTAAAACCTTGGGCAAGGTAATGGTTTCCTTAACGCTAAAACCATTTTCGACTGGAGTAACTACTTGGATTTGTTTGATAGAAATGCCAGTACTGGTCTGCCAGGTATTAGTGATTTCTGCATGCGTTGGAGATTGTGAGACAACGCAATCTGTGCGCTCAAGGTCGCGCAGACCCCAACGGTTCCATTTTGTTGCAATGTGCCCGATGCGATCGTTATCAGTTGGTGCGCGCCACAGAGAAAGCTTTGGCGCAACTGCCGCGTGCGGAAGCACAATCTGGCCATACT
>WLCU01000145.1 GCA_009705165.1 Actinomycetota bacterium
GAGGCATGTTCGGTAATCCAGTCACCTAAATTTTCTAACCCAAAGCTTGCGGCGGAGTCTGATCCCTGGGTAAGGCATTATCAAAGGGGCGGGCAAATCCTTGAACTTTTGGCGAAAAACCTGGACGTAAAACCCGATGGAAAATACGTTGCCACTTTGGCCCAAGAGGCACTTACATGGCGCAGCCGAATTTTTGGCGATTCCTTGCATATGTTTTTGGGCGAACTCGCCGATGATTTAAATTCTGCCCAAACTCATTGACCAGCGCTTAGTTTGACCCATAATCTCTACCAACATTACGTCCATTTCTTCAGAAATGGCCAACGTCTATGAGGAGAGTTTATGTTTGCTAGAAAGAAGCAGATTGCCGTACTAGCTGTGGCTTTGTTGGGCCTAGCAATTATCACGGGATGCTCTAAAGGCGATAGCGCAGATAAGGTCTTGCGTATTGCTACACCAAGTTTGGGCGATAAAGAACTTCCAGTGTGGGAAGCCGCTAAAGCTTCATATGAAGCCGCACACGAAGGTTGGACCGTTGAATTTATTCAGCAAGATGATGATCTTTATTCAACAGTTGGTCTTCCAACATTGCTCAATGGCAAAAATAGTCCGGATGCTTATTTTGAATGGGCTGGTGCTCGCTTAGATCAGCGCGTTGCAGAAGGTTATGCCGCTGATATTTCTGGCGACATGGAATCAAGTGGACTTAAAGATTTATTTAACGAAGGCGCGTTCGCTGGATATGACTCTGGTGGCGCACTTTCAATGATTCCGCGTACTCGCGATGTTACAAACGTACTTTGGTACAACGTCGATATGTTTACTAAGTATGGCGTTACTGCACCAAAGACTTGGGATGAATTAAACGCTGCTTGCGCAAAGTTTAAGGCTGCCAAGATAAATTGCTTCGTTCAGGGAAATAAAGATCTTTGGACAGTTGGAAACTGGGGCGGACACATTCTTTCTCGTGTAGCCGGTGAAGCTTTGTATGCAGAAATTTTGCAAAAGAGTAAGCCAATGAATAGCCCTGAATTCGTTAAGGGTTTAACTGTCCTTGCAGATCTTGCTAAGAACGGTTACGTCAACGAATCTGTAAACAGTATTGCTGACAACGAAGCAGCTAGCTTGTTCTTCCAAGGAAAAGCGGCAATGCACCCAATCGGGTCTTGGCTAATTGGTACTCAGCAAGCTGAAGCTCCAAACTTTAAGATGGACTTTATTAACTTGCCTGCAATTAGTGGTGGCGCCGGAGATCAAAACAGCATCATGGCTGTTTACACCGGTTATGCAGTAAATGCTAAGAGCAGCAAAAAGGCAGAAGTAATGGAGTTCTTTAAAGAGCTCTACAACGCCGAAAATGCGCAGAAAATCGCAGATTCTGGCACCGTGCTTTTGCTCAAGTCACTTGCTAGCGGAACTCTTGATCCGCTAACTGCCAAGATCAACGCTTTACTAGATGGAGCAACCGTTGTTGTTGCACCACCTGATACTGGCTTTGCACTTCCAGTTGCCGATGCACTAAACGCTGCTCAAGCCGAAGCTATTGGTGGAAAATCTTCACCACAAGCCGCCCTTGATGCTGCGCAAGAAAAGGTTGCTGCACTTAAGTAACCGCTTGGCTTCAAAAAAAACAGAGTAAAGCGACCAGGATGGTAGGGGAATGAAACCGACAGCACGTTGGATCCCTTACTTCCTGGTCGCTCCTGCTTTTGCCATATTTTCGCTGGCAATTCTTGGACCTATCATCGCAACTTTTGGTTTAAGTCTGACCGACTGGGATGGCTTTAGCACACCTAGTTTTGTTGGCTTTGAAAACTTTGTTCGAGCCTTTAATGACAAGATCTATATGAACTCTTATTGGCATGCGGGAATCTATATTGCAGCCACCTTAGTTCTAGAAGTTGTAGTGGGTCTTTTACTTGCAGGATTGGTAAGTTCTAAGCGCAATACAACTTTCTATCGCGTCGCTTTCTTTACGCCAGTCATGTTGCCACTTGTTGTAATTTCAGTGCTCTGGACTTTCCTTCTTAATCCTGATTTAGGAATCCTCAATCGAATTCTTGGCAACCTTGGTTTAGAGTCCTGGCAACATATTTGGCTAGGCGATCAATCAACTGCGCTACTTTCAATTTCAGTTATTTCAGGTTGGATTTTTGCAGGTTTCTATATGGCAATTTTCTATGCCGGCTTTCAAAGAATCCCCAGCACCATTATTGAATCTGCGCGTTTAGATGGTGCAAGTGAATGGCAGTTACTTCGCGGAATTAAAATCCCGATGATTAAAAACCTAACCGAAGTTGCCATCCTGCTCTGCTTTACTGGCGGAATTCAGGTGTTTGATCTGGTTTATGTTTTAACCAACGGTGGCCCGTATGACACAACCCAAGTGCCTACAACTTATTTAGTACGAGTCGTATTCCGTGATCAGCAAATGGGTTATGGCTCGGCGCTGGCAGTGATTTTGACCCTGGTAGTTGTTGGCGTGGGCTTGATTTATAACAAAGTACGCACAAAAGCCGATGCGGTGGTGGAGTACTAATGAAGCGCAATCCAATTTTTCATATCGCAATGGCTATGTACTCGCTGATCTATTTTGTCCCTCTTCTCTGGATGGCCCTATCTGCGCTAAAAAGTAATGAAGAAATTGCTTTAAATCCGCTCTCGCTTCCGACAACCTGGGATTTCGGCGTTTTTGCTGAAGCTTTTACTGCTGGCAGTTTAGGAAAGTATGCAATCAATAGCGCAATCGTTACCGGCACATGCACCAGCGCCGTTTTACTCTTTGGATCAATGGCAGCTTTTGCCTTTACGCGCTTGCAATTTAAATTCTCCAAGCAGTTAATGGCGTTGATTACTTTGGGATTAATTCTGCCGTTGCAGTCTTACTTCATCGCACAAAATGCCCTCTTTGATACTTTGGGAATTAAAGACACTCGCATGGCTTTGATTCTTCCTTACACCGCTATGGGTTTGCCTTTAGCTATTTGGTTATTTCGTGCCTATATCCAAAATCTACCCAAAGAGCTTTTTGAAGCCGCACGTGTTGATGGCGCAGGGGATTTGCGGGTCTACCAAAGCATTTTACTTCCCATGCTCAAGC
>WLCU01000146.1 GCA_009705165.1 Actinomycetota bacterium
CAGCAATAAGTGAACACAGGATGGTTCCAACCAACATTGCAGCTAAACCAAAGTGGCTATCAACCACGTTACCTGCGTCATCGGTAGAGATAGACCAATCAGAATGAGTAATGAAACCGATTCCTTCTTGGCGTAAGACTTCGAAACCGCGGTAGCCAAGAAATAAGGCAATGAGGCCAAGGATTAGCAATGAAGAAAGGCCACCACCTGTAACAACACCTCTGAAAATCTTATCCGAGCGCCTTGGCTCGGTTTCAATTAGTCGAGGTGCCGGAATCATTAGCTCCTGTGTTGACATTTTACGATGCAAACTTTCCAGTTACCAAGAAATAAACACGTCGTGATACTGATACAGCATGATCTGCATACCGTTCGTAATATCTTCCAAGGAGAGTTAAATCGATTGCTGTTTCGATTCCGTATTTCCACGTAGGTTCAATTAGCGCTGAAATCAATTTGCGATGCAATGCATCCATTTCATCGTCATCTCGTTCTACCTCTAGCGCCATTTCTGTATCTCTAGTGGCAATAACAACTCCAGTTTTTTGCGTGATGCGAACAGCTGCATCACCCATGGCATGAACAATTTCTACTAGCTCGGCTGGAATTGCTGCATTTGGGTGACGAAGGCGTGCAATTTTTGCAACGTGGTGAGCTAAATCCCCCATGCGCTCTAAATCCGAACCAATTCGTAACGCTGTTACAAGTGCACGCAAGTCGGATGCAACAGGTTGCTGACGCGCGATGATGTCAATAACTCTTGAATCAGAGTCATGTTGAATTTCATCAATTTTTTCATCTGAAGCTATGACTTCTTCGGCAAGTTTTAAATCACTTGTAAGTATTGAAGTTGTAGCGTTTTGCATTGAAGTAGCAACCATCGCAGTAAGGTCGACCAGAGACTGCGAAACGTTATCTAGTTCATCTTGGAATACAGATCTAATGAGGGCCATGGCGGCAAACCTATGTGGGGGTGATGAATAGAGGCTCTCACTTAGGTGAACAGAAGGTGAACTGGCGATTTAGGCCTATAGAGTGCAGCCTATGAAGTTCTTGCGTAGGGATTTAGAGGCCCCCGACTCTAGAACACTGCCCGAGATGCTCACTGAAACTCTCAACCTTCTAGAGGGTGATTCCCTCATTTTAGCGCCAGGAGAAGTTCCAATCTTTGTGACTCCCGGGGTTGAATCATTGGGCATCCTTAAAGATGGCCGAATTCAAAGTTCAGAGCTGCTTGCCACAGTTCGTGTTGTGCGCAGAACTCACAATCAACAAGTTGGAAAAATTGAAGTCCCTCGAGGACCTATCGGTAAAGGAAAGCATGAACTTACTGTAAAAGTTTTACCACTAACTAAAGATGATCTTGTTTTGGTTCTTCTAAGTGATGAGAGTGAAGCTCAAAGAGTGCACGATGTACGACGAGATTTTGTTGCAAATATTTCTCATGAATTGAAAACGCCAATCGGTGCACTTTCCTTATTAAGTGAAGCGGTGTTAGGTTCCAAAGATGATCCAGAATCGGTTGTTAAATTTGCCACTCGAATGCAATCTGAAGCAAAGAGATTGACTGACTTGGTCCAAGAAATTATCAATTTATCAAGAGTCCAAGATTCAGATCCACTGCAATTAGCACAAGAGGTAAGCGTTGATTACATTATTCGAGAAGCCATTGATCAGTGCCAAATAACAGCGGATAATCGAAATATCACAGTTAATTATCTTGAAAATTGCGAAAAGATAGTTCTTGGAGATCGAGATCAATTGATTATGGCAGTTCATAACTTGATTGAAAATGCCATCAATTACTCACCAGAAGGTACAAAAGTTTCAGTAACAACCACAGTTGATTCACAAATCATAGATATCTCAGTGACAGATCAAGGAATTGGAATTTCTGAATCTGAGCAAGAGCGGATTTTTGAACGGTTTTACCGTGTTGACCCAGCACGTTCTCGCCAAACCGGTGGAACTGGCTTGGGGTTATCAATCGTTAAGCATGTTGCTTCAAAACATGGTGGTGAAGTAAAAGTATGGAGCGTTGCAAATGTTGGAAGTACATTTTCATTCAGATTACCAATCTATGAAACACCTTTGGAGATAACAGAATGACAAAAATACTTATTGTTGAAGATGAATCATCATTCTCTGAAGCCTTAGCTTTTCTACTTGGTAAAGAAGGCTTTGAAGTAAGCGTGGCCGAAGATGGACGCCAAGCGCTCAATTTGTTTGCAAAAGAAGGGGCTGACTTAATTCTTTTGGACTTAATGATTCCTGAAGTTTCAGGTGTGGATGTATGTAAAGCTATACGAACAACTTCGCAGGTTCCAATTATTATGTTAACTGCTAAAGATGCAGAAATTGACAAGGTCGTTGGCCTAGAACTTGGCGCCGATGACTATGTAACTAAGCCATATTCTTCACGCGAATTAATCGCTCGAATCAAGGCGGTGCTACGTCGAGGGGTTCCAGATTCAGATGAACATGCTGATTTTGATGTCGTTAGTGTTGGTCCAATAAAACTTGATACTGCTCGACACCAAGCTTCAATTAATGGTGCACCTGTCGGACTTCCACTTAAAGAGTTTGAACTACTTGAATTCTTGATGCGAAATGCAGGACGAGTTCTAACTAGATCACAGTTAATTGATCGTGTATGGGGCGGAGATTATTTCGGAGATACAAAAACGCTCGATGTACATATAAAGCGTTTACGATCAAAAATTGAAGCTGATCCAGCTAACCCAGTATTGATTCAAACCATCCGCGGGCTTGGTTATAAGTTAGAGAACTAACCCTCAGGGGCCAGCACTCTCTCGCGTTCAAAGTGAGAGATTGCCCGCATCTATTTAAGCGCGATATATCTATTATGAAAGCATGGTTTCTTTAGAAAATATTCGTGATGTGGTCAATGATCCACGATTTACATATCGCCAACGCGTTGCAAATCTTGCTAATTTGGCAGAGAACCTTTTAGATGCACCACCGGTCAGAAAACAATGCGCAGATGCCCTGGAAAAGCGAATTATCTGCGACATGTTTGAAGGCAATGCCCCTTATCGACCACGTTATTTACTTCCTGATTATAAGAA
>WLCU01000015.1 GCA_009705165.1 Actinomycetota bacterium
TCTACGAATGGCAAATTAAGTTTGGTCGCTAATGCCTGGCCGAGCGTAGTTTTACCTGATCCTGGCGCTCCGATAAGAATCAAATTTGGCATTACTTATAATTTAGATTCTGCATATAACTTGTGAAATTACGGCGAGTTTCGGTTACTGAATCACCACCGAATTTTTCAAGAACCGCCTCTGCAAGCACTAATGCCACCATTGCTTCGGCAACAACTCCTGCAGCAGGTACTGCGCAAACATCTGATCTCTGATTAATAGCTTTAGCTGGCAGGCCTGTTGCCACATCAATTGTGTCTAGCGCTTTAGGAACAGTCGATATAGGTTTCATTGCAGCTCTAACACGCAAAATTTCACCGTTCGACATTCCACCTTCGGTTCCGCCGGCTCTATCTGTCCTTCGAACAATTACATTCTCTGAATTCTTTTCGATTTCATCGTGAGCTACCGAACCTCGTCTTGTTGCTGTTTCGAAGCCATCGCCAATTTCCACACCTTTAATTGCTTGTATGCCCATAATCGCACCGGCTAAGCGAGCATCCAACCGACGATCCCAATGCACATGTGAACCAAGACCTGGCGGCATATCAAAGGCAAGTACTTCAACTACTCCTCCCAAGGTGTCACCATCGGCATGAGCGGCCTCGATTTCAGAAACCATTGCTGCGCTAGTTGTTGGATCGGCGCAGCGAACCGAATCTTGATCAATTCGTTCTAGATCGCCGCGAGCCGGCAGAGGTGTATCTGAAGGGACACGAACTTTGCCAATTGATAATACGTGACTGAGAATAGTGATTCCTACGCTCTGCTCAAGAAAAGCCCGGGCCACAGCACCTAAGGCAACACGGGCAGCGGTTTCGCGTGCACTTGCACGTTCCAAGATTGGTCGGGCATCATCCAAGTTATATTTTTGCATTCCAACTAAATCAGCATGTCCCGGACGTGGACGAGTTAACGGCGCATTTCTAGCTAAGTTTTCAATTTCATCTTTTGCAACTGGATCTGCCGACATAACTTTTTCCCATTTTGGCCACTCTGAATTGCCAACTTGAATTGCAATGGGACCGCCTTGAGTTAAACCAAGTCGCACTCCCCCGAGAATCGTAACTTTATCGGCTTCAAAATTTTGACGTGCTCCGCGCCCGTAACCTAAACGCCTTCTGGCCAAGTGGTAGTCAATATCGGCAGTAGTAACTTCTACTGAGGCAGGAATCCCCTCAACAATGGCGCTTAACGCCTGACCATGTGACTCACCCGCAGTTAACCAACGCATAGAGCGTATTCTTGCAGAAATAACTTCAACTCGGCGCCTAAATAGCCAGATTGGACGGCAAAACTACGACAGCGCTTTGATTCCTACCTTACGTAGCAATGAGTACATCTCTGCTTTATCGAACTCAAGTTGCGTAAAAATCGCAATCTGTTCTATTCCTTGATGGATGAGTAAATCTAAGCCATCGATGGCTAAGCCACCACGCTTTTCCCACTCTTTTAAAGCTTTAGTCGGCCATGGGTTATACAGTGATTCGAAATAGGCAACTTTGGTCGTGATTGGAAACTGTTCTACCAGTACATCGCTGGCGCCAGAAGGTGTCGTGCTAATGACTAGATCTATTTGATCAAAAATTTGCTGTGAATCCCAATCGATGAAATTCAATGTGGAACGTAGAACTGCTCGGCTCATGTCCGGTACCCGTGCCGTTGAACGATTAAGAACTGTAATTTCAGATGCGGTTCCATCACAAGCTGCCGCTGCCGCTCTGGCCGTAGCGCCTGCACCGATAATTAATACATGACCATTCGCTTGAATTCCATGTTGATTTAAACTTTGGGCAAAACCAGAAACATCTGTCGTAGTAGCCGCCCATTCATGATTTTTACGAAATAAAGTATTAGCACTTTGAACGCGAAGCGCGAGTTCGGAAATTTCACTCACCTGTGCAATGACTTCTTCTTTTAACGGCATTGTTAGAGACAAACCATGCCACGAAGAATCAAGTGTTTCGAGAAACGCTTTCAACCCACCAGCCTTTATCTCTATCTTTTCATACGTGCCTTGAAAACCAAGAGCTTCATAGGCGGTGGTGTGCAGCAAAGGGCTTAGAGAATGTGAGATTGGTGAACCCAATACCGCAAACTTTTTCATTTGAATGCACCGGCTTTACGATTGGTTTGATACAAGGCCTTCCATTCCAGAAACTGATCACTCGAACGTGTGAAACGAGTATCCCCTGGTGAAACAGTGATGAAATACAGCCAGTCTCCATCAGCAGGATTTAATGTTGCCTCGATTGCAGCGTTGCCAGGATTTCCAATGGGTGATGGAGGCAAACCGTAGTGTCTATAGGTGTTAAACGGTGAGTTTATAAAGGTTGAATTAGTACTTAAGAAAATCTGTCCGCGCACCTTTTTAATGTAATGAACAGTTGAATCTAGTTGCAGCGGCATCGAAATTTCGAGTCGGTTTAAAATAACACGGGCTACTCGTGCAAAATCTTTCGTATCTCCTTCAGCTTGTACGATGGAAGCAATGGTTAAAAGTTGGATGGGTGAGTATTTTCCACTGGCCGAGAGAAGTTCGCGCCCACTTGTCGATGATTTGAATCGGTCAACCATGGCTTGCACAGCTTGTGCAGCGCTTGTTCCAGCAGGGAAAGAATACTGAGCAGGAAAGAGCAAACCTTCGGCATCTTTAAAGCCCTTTGGTAGTTCCACGACTTTGAATGCCTGGTCAATCGCGCCTTGATCAAATCCATATTTATTTAAAGCCGTGACTACTTCACTTTTCCAGCCTCCTTCCACAATTCGAATCAAATTCGGAATGCGATCGGGATCTAGCAACTGTTCTATCGCTTGGGCTGCGCTAATACCTTTGGTTAATTGATGCGCCCCAGGTGCCACTTGCGCTGATTTGGGATTAGCCACTGCAGCTCGAAAATATGCAAGTGCGGACTTAACTACGCCTTTGTCTAAAAGTATTTGTCCAACTTCTGAACCTGTAGCGCCGGCAGGTATGTCGACCACTACGGACTGAGTTTGTGAAACATTTTCAATTCTAGGAAAGTCCGGAGCAGTCGAAACGTTAGTACGAAAATTATGTATTGAAAAGGTTAACCCTCCAACAAATAAAACTCCTAGTAGCAATCGCGTAACGGGCTTTTTCATTTTGCAGAATCCCGATTCTTTTCGATTTCTAAAGCGAAGTTAAGAATAGAGACTGCAGCTACTTGATCGATTGTGCTTCTAGCTTGCTTAGCGTTAACACCATTGCTCTGCATCTGCTTGGTTGCCGTGACAGTACTCAAGCGTTCATCCACCATTTCAATTGGCACATCTGTAAGCGTACGTAAGAACTCTGCAAAGTTCATCGCATTAATTGATGACTGACTGGCATCTCCGCTTAAGTGAGCTGGTTTTCCAATGTATATGCACACTGGCTCGTACTCAGAAATTAGCGACAAAATGGCTGCATTAAGTTTTTTGTCAGTTGCTTTCAAGGTTATGACCGGTGATGAAAGAATTCCATCAGGATCACAGACCGCCACACCAATCCGGACGTCACCATAATCAAAGGCGATTCGGCGACCTCTTTGCATAAAAGAAATTATCCTTTTAGCCCTTGAACAATAGTATCGAGAGCATCTAGCGCTTTAGACGAGTCTGTACCTCCGCCTTGCGCAAAATCATCTTTACCGCCACCGCCACCGCCCAAAACTGCAGAACCAATTTTAACTAGTGCTCCAGCTTTGATGCCCTGAGATCGTGCAGCATCATCTGTAGCAACAACCAGCGTTGGTTTAGATTCATTAGAACTGATCAGTGCAACTACACAGTTATTTGCTTTGGTCCGAAGTTCTAAAGCGATCTTTCGTAGATCATCGCCTGAAATACCATCGGCCAGTAGCGCAGTCATTACCGTCACTCCATTAATAACTTTTGCGGTTTTTGAAATTTCGCCAATTTGCGACATCGCTTGGGCTGAACGTAAAGCGCCTAACTCTTTTTCAATTTCCTTCATTGAATTCAACAGCCCATTGATGCGCTCAGGCAGTTCTTCAGTTCTAGCGCCTTTAATGATCTCGGTTAAAGAGTTGAGTAAAATATGCTCGCGGGCTAAGAATTTATAGGCGTCAACACCAACAAGTGCTTCAACTCGCCTAACACCTGCTCCAATTGAAGATTCGCTGAGCAACTTAACTAATCCAAGTTGGCCTGAACGTGAAACGTGTGTACCTCCACACAATTCTCGTGCCCAATCTCCCACACTTACAACACGAACTTGATCGCCATACTTTTCACCAAAAAGTGCCATCGCGCCAAGTTTCTTAGCTGCCTCTTGTGACATTGTCTCAGCGGTTACTTCCAAATTATCGAGCAATAAAACGTTTACACGAGATTCAACATCATTGAGCACTGATGCAGGTACTGCACCTGTGGCAGGAAAATCAAAACGGAAGCGACCTGGGGAGTTTTCAGATCCTGCCTGCGTTGCAGTTTCTCCCAAAATTTCGCGGAACGCTTTATGAACCATATGCGTTGCAGTGTGCGCCCTTGAAATCGCTTGTCGACGCTCAAGATCAATTGTTGCCAAAGCTTGATGTCCAGATTCAACGCTGCCACTTAGTACTCGACCTCGGTGCACGAAGACACCAGGAACAGGGGTCTGAACATCATCGATTTCAACAACTGCTCCATTTGAAAGAGTAATTGTTCCACCGTCAGCTAATTGCCCGCCGCCTTCAGCGTAGAAAGGTGTTCGGTCCAGAATAATTTCGACATCTTGATCAGCAGAAGCTGATCCAACGAGTTCGCCATCGACAAGCACGGCATTGATGTTGGCTTCACTTGATGTTTGAACATAGCCAAGAAATTCTGACTTTCCATTTTTATCGGCAACAGATCGGTACACCGACAGATCTGTGTGGCCACTCTTTTTAGCCTTTGAATCCGCTTTTGCGCGATCTTTCTGCTCTTTCATTAATCGGCGGAAACCATCTTCGTCAACTAAAAGACCTTCTTCGCGCGCCATTTCAAGAGTTAAATCAAAAGGGAAACCATAAGTATCGTGTAGCTTAAAAGCATCTTCCCCAGCTAACACATTGGCCTTATTCTTCTTTAACGCAGCACTTGCGACATCAAATATTTGTGTTCCGCTCTTAAGCGTTTGCAAGAAACTTTCCTCTTCAGACACGCTCACAGACAAAATACGTTTTGTGTCTGTTACAAGTTCTGGATACTGGGGTCCCATAGCACCGATAGCTGCAATGGTTAACTCGGACATAATTGGATCCATTGACCCTAATAAACGCATATTGCGAATAGTTCGACGCATCATTCTGCGTAGAACATAACCGCGACCTTCATTTCCAGGCGTCACGCCATCCCCAATTAACATTGCTGAAGTTCGTGCATGGTCAGCAATAATTCTTAATGAAACATCGGATTTTTCAGATTTTCCATAAGTAACGCCAGTGAGTTCAGACGCCTTTTTTAATATCTGCATGGTTGTGTCGATTTCATAGATATTTTCGACGCCTTGCAAGAGCGCAGCCATGCGCTCTAAACCTAAACCTGTATCAATACTCTTAGCTGGTAGTTCGCCTAAAATCGGAAAATCATCTTTTCCAGAACCAACGCCGCGTTCATTTTGCATGAAAACCAAGTTCCATACTTCCATGTAGCGGTTTTCATCTGCGATTGGACCGCCTTCTGCGCCGTAGGCAGGCCCGCGATCATAATAAATTTCCGAGCATGGCCCACACGGACCCGGGACACCCATGGACCAAAAATTATCGGCCATATCTCGGCGCTGGATGCGCTCTTTAGGTACACCCATCTTTTTATGCCAAATATCTGCAGCTTCGTCATCATCTAGATAAACAGTTACCCAAAGTTTTTCTTCGGGAAAACCGTAGCCGCCATCTTTTACATCCCTAGTAAGAAGTTCCCAAGCAAGGGCAATTGCGCCCTCTTTGAAATAATCTCCAAATGAGAAGTTTCCGCACATCTGGAAAAAAGAAGCATGTCTAGTTGTCTTTCCAACTTCGTCAATATCTAAAGTTCGTACGCATTTTTGAACTGAAGTTGCACGTTTAAATGGAGGGGTTATTTCTCCCAAGAAATATGGCTTAAAAGGAACCATTCCAGCATTTACAAGTAATAAATTTGGATCATCTGCAATCAGAGATGCTGAGGGAACAACTGTGTGATTTAAACCTTGACGGTTTTCAGATTCAAAAAAGCGCAGCCAACGAGACCGGATTTCGGCAGATTCCACTTTTTAGTTTCACTCAGCCTTCTTCTTAGAGCGCGACTTCTTCATAGAAGCGGCTGAAAGCAATGCACCTGCGACCTTAACTGCAGATCCATTCTTACTCATAAACGAATTCGTGGCTTCATTGACTTTATCTGAAAGATCTTCAGCGTTCTTAGTGATTCGATTAATGCTCTTTAGCGGACCATTAACAAGAGTTACTGTTGTGTGAACTTCATCAATTAATGGCGCAGTTTCATCGGTGAGAGCTTTTAACGACGCTTTCGCTTCGTCCACTAACCGACCTACTCGGATTACAACGTAAGCGATAGCTACGGCAATCACCATAAGCGCACAGCTTGCGATTATCGTTGCAATTCCACCGGGACCCATGTTGTTAGCCTACCTGAGGAGCTTGCTTAGGAGCGCCATCAATACCGCTCTCTTTGCGTTGTGCCGGTGTGATTGGTGTTGGGGCTCCAGTCAATGGATCTCCCCCACTTGCCGTCTTAGGGAAAGCAATAACTTCGCGGATTGAATCCGAGCCAGTTAGAAGTGCGCACACTCTGTCCAAACCTAATGCGATTCCACCATGAGGTGGTGGACCGTAGTTAAATGCTTCAAGCAAAAATCCGAACTTACTTTGTGCCTCTTCATCACTTAAGCCAATAACTTTAAAAACATCTTTTTGAATCTGGCGATCGTGAATACGGATTGATCCACCACCTAACTCGGTTCCATTGAGAACAATGTCGTAGGCATAGGCCAACGCTGATGCAGGATCTTTTGCAAAGCTTTCTGCAAACTCTGGTTTTGGACCAGTAAATGGGTGGTGAACCGCGGTCCAGCCACCGTTATCAGTCGGCTCAAACATCGGCGCATCTACAACCCATAAAAACTCCCACTTATTTTCAGGAATTAGATTGCAACGCTTTCCAATTTCCAAACGCACTGCGCCAAGTAAATTCTGTGAGGCCGAACGCTCACCTGCCGCAAAGAAAATTGCATCTCCTGGTTTTGCTCCAGCTGCTGCGGCAATACCTGCGCATTCTTGTTCAGAAATATTTTTAGCCACAGGTCCACCGAGAGTGCCATCTGGATTAACCAAAATATAGGCCAACCCCTTTGCACCGCGAGCTTTAGCCCAATCTTGCCAAGCATCTAACTCTCGACGTGGAGAATCAGCACCACCTGGCATTACAACACTTCCAACATATGGCGCTTGGAACACACGGAACGTTGTGTTCGCGAAGTATTGTGTTTGTTCTACCAACTCGTAAGCAAAACGCAAATCTGGTTTGTCTGATCCGTATCGATTCATTGCATCTGCATATGTCATTCGTTGCAACGGAAGTGGAATCGTATATTCCACGGCCTCTTGCCAAACTTTTGCGACAATCTTTTCGGCAACTGCCAAAATATCCTCTTGGTCAATAAAAGACATCTCGATATCTAATTGGGTAAATTCAGGTTGGCGGTCAGCGCGAAAATCTTCATCACGGAAACAACGTGCAATCTGATAATACTTTTCCATTCCTGCAACCATCAATAACTGCTTAAAAAGTTGAGGTGACTGAGGAAGTGCATACCAACTTCCCGGTTGCAAACGAACTGGAACTAAAAAGTCACGGGCACCTTCAGGTGTGGATCTGGTCAGATAAGGGGTTTCAATTTCTAGAAAAGCTTCCTCTTCCATCACGCGACGAATCGTGGAAGTCACCTTTGAACGAAGTCTAAGATTTGCAGCTGGCTTCTCGCGACGAAGATCGAGGTAGCGGAACTTAAGACGCACTTCTTCGCTGATATCTGAATCATTTCCAGAATCAACAGGGAAAGGCAAAGGTGCCGACTCGCTAAGCACTACAACGTGATCGCCCATGATTTCGATTTCCCCAGTTGGAAGATTGAGATTTTCATTTCCAGCCGGACGCGCAAGGACTTCACCTGTGATTAACAAACACCACTCTGCTCGCAATGAGCCTGCGATTTTTTCATCTCGGATTACAACTTGGACTGAACCTGATGCATCACGTAGGTCAATAAATGCAACGCCGCCATGATCTCGACGCCTTGCTACCCAACCTGCCAAAGTTACCGTTTGGCCAACATTGGTTTTGCGCAACGAGCCTGCATCGTGAGTTCTTAACATGATTTGGTTTTACATCCCTATTTCTAAAGTGCGCTGATTAATGAGTCAATCTTAACTGATGAAGTTGCACCGCTTTTCATTTCCTTCAGCTCCACGGTTGCAGAAGCTATCTCTGAATCACCAAGAACTACTACATATCGCGCCCCGCTCTTGTCTGCCCCTTTCATCGCACCCTTCAAAGCCCGGTCGCCAAAGGCAATTTCCACTGTTTTTCCAGCGGCACGGATTGTTGCAGCGATAGTAAGTGCCTTCTGCTTTGCAGCCTCACCGAGAGGAATGATGAAAAGATCTGAAACGAAAGATTGACTATCAATTACTTCTTCGGCCTCTGCAGCCAAAAGGGCGCGATCTACTCCGAGACCAAAACCAATTCCGGATAGCTCTTGACCGCCAAGTTCTGACATCAATCCGTCGTAACGGCCACCACCGCCGATGCCAGATTGTGCACCTAATAGTTCATGAACGAATTCAAAAGTAGTTCCGGTGTAGTAATCCAAACCTCGGACCATGCGCGGATTCAGCGTGTAAGAAATTCCCAAAACATCCAAATAGGTTTTAACTTGATCAAAGTGTTTCTTTGAATTTTCACTTAAATAATCAAGAAGTAAAGGTGCATCCTGCATCGCCTTCTGGATCTCTGGGCGCTTATCGTCAAATAAGCGAAGTGGGTTCAACGCTGCACGCAGTTGAGTAGCCTCATCAAGATTTAAACCAGCAATATATTTAACTAAATCAACGCGGTGGGCAGCTCTTGATTGGGCATCGCCCAAAGACGTAATATCCAAACGATATTTTCGTAAACCAATCGCTTTGAATCCTGCATCTGCAATCGCAATTACTTCAGCATCGATTGCCGGATCATCTAGACCGATGGCCTCTATTCCCACTTGATAAAACTGTCGATAACGACCAGCTTGAGGACGTTCAGCCCTAAAGAATGCACCGGAGTACCAAAGTTTAGATGGGAGTTGTCCTCTATCTAATCCATGTTCGATAACTGCGCGCATAACACCTGCAGTTCCCTCGGGGCGCAAAGTAATTGAGCGTCCACCACGATCTTCAAAGGTGTACATCTCTTTTGACACTACATCGGTTGACTCACCTACACCGCGAGTAAATAGTTCTGTGTCTTCAAAAACGGGAAGTTCAATCATCTGATATCCAGCTTTTCTAGCCGGGGTGATGAGCGCTTCGCGTACAAATTCGAAAGCCGCAGAACGCGGTGGTACATATTCACTCACGCCTTTAGGGGCTTGTATTTTTGCTTTAGCCATCAAAAGCGACCCTTCAAAGTTGTCAGATATGGATTACTTTTCTTTTCGATGGCAATAGTCGTTTCTTCTCCATGGCCTGGCAAGACTCGCAAATGATCAGCAAGCGTCAACACTTTTTTGCGCAAAGTTTGCTCCATATCTTCAGCAGAACCAGATGGTAAATCTGTGCGTCCGATTGAACCAGCAAAGAGGACATCCCCGCTGACCAATAATTCATTATCAATCTCAAACATCATCGAACCTGCCGTATGGCCGGGAGAATGAATAGCAGTGAACTTCATTCCTACCAACTCCACTGTCTGACCACTTCTTAATTCTCGTACATCGCCTGGCTCAACAAACTCGTATCCGCTCAATGTCGCGACAAAATCTCGGCCATGTATCCGTTCTGGATGGGCTAAAGCCTCACGGTCGAGTGAGTGAATGTATGCAGGAATTTGATACCCATCTGCGATTGGTTGAATTGAAAATGTGTGATCAAGATGGCCATGCGTGGCGATGACTGCAACGGGTTTGAGAGAATGTTTTGTTAATAGCTCTTGAAGCTGCGAAGAAACATCAGGCATTCCGGGATCAACTACAACGCACTCACTGCCGGCTTTTGGGGCTATGACCCAGCAGTTAGTTGCAAACATTGGAGCGGCAAAGGAGTCAACTAGCATCAAAACGCCTCCGCTTCACGCTTATATCGTTGAGCAATTGACGCTCACAGCAGAGAACAGGGTACCTTTTACCTCCGCACGATTCACGCTCATCGAGGCTGCGTCCTAGGTGAGCACGCACACTGATAGCGACGTTCTAGATAAGAACAACGCGCTGAAAGGATTTACACCATGAGCGAATTTAACCCAACCCACCAAGCAAGTGCAGCATCTGCATTGATCGGAGACCCTGCAGCATTTGGCAGAGTCGGCGAAGATGGCACCGTCTTTGTCCGAACTTCTTCTGGTGAAAAAGCAGTTGGTTCGTATCCAGGTAAAACCCCTGACGAAGCGCTTTCATATTTTGTAAGAAAATTTGAACTACTCGCTGCTGAAGTTGCCCTACTCGCTGCGCGAATTAAAAGTGGTGCACTCGTTCCATCGGATGCATATGCTGCAGTTAAGAAACTGCGCGAACAAGTTAGAGAATTAAATGGTGTTGGCGACCTTGATGCTTTGTCAGCATCGGTTGAACAGATTGAACCTTTAATCGAAGGCCATCGCGAAGCATATGAAGCCAAGAAAGCAGCCGAAGCGGCCGCAAAATCTGCACGGCGCGAACAGATTCTTGTAGAGAAAGAGAAAATCGTTGCCGAAGCTGAAAGCCTTGCACTTTCTGAGAGTTGGAAAACCACAGGTGATCGTCTAAAAACTTTACTGGACGAATGGAAATCAGCACCACGTTTAGATAAGAAAGCAGATGCCGATCTGTGGAAGCGTTTTTCATCTTCTCGCAATAAGTTCGATAAGCGTCGTCGTACGCACTTTGCTGCCCTTGAATCAACTCAAAAAGTAGTTGTCGATGCCAAAAAGGCAATTGTTGAAGAAGCGGAAAAACTTGCAACTTCAACTGAGTGGGTACCAACTGCTAAGAGATTTAAATCTCTTATGGATTCCTGGAAAGCTGCCGGACGTGGCAAGCCAAGTGATGATGCCAAACTTTGGGCGCGCTTTAAGGCTGCTCAAGATCAATTCTTCACTGCAAAGAATGCAGATCTTGAAAAACGCGATGTCACAATGGCAGCTAACCTGATTAAGCGTGAAGAGTTAGTAGTTCAAATCGAAGCGCTCTTGCCTATTTCCAATCTTGATCAAACCAAGAAAGCACTTCGAGAGTTACTTAACTCGTGGGGCAAGATTGGTATGACACATCGAGATAAGCGAGCTTCACTAGATGCCCGAGTTCAGGCGGTCGAAACTGTAGTCAAGGAAGCTGAA
>WLCU01000016.1 GCA_009705165.1 Actinomycetota bacterium
CCCATTTGCTGCATCGAGTGGACAAAAGGGTAAGGATCTACGTACAGCATTCTTGCTTGCATACCCACGTGAAGAAATCGTTGAGAAGCTCATTAAGCCAATTAACTCATCTGCAACAGTTGTGAACTCATTGTTTACACTTCCAGGTGAAGCTGCTTACTCAAAGATTGTTGGTCCAAACGGTGTAAGCAAGTACACAGCTGGAACACAAGAGAAGCGCACAGCTACAGCTCTTGCATTGGTGAAGAAGTACTACCCAACAGCTAAGGCTGGAAGCGGATCTGTAAAGGTTAAGCTTCTTTGGGGTCAACCAAATAACTCACGTCGTGCTTCAGAAGCAGCACTTGTAAAGGCAGCACTTGCTAAGGCAGGTTTTGATGTCAATACAACTGGTACTTCAGGTTGGTCAGGCTTCCTAGATGACAACTCATTCGATGCGCAGTTCTTTGCATGGTGCCCATCATCTGTTACACAGACTGGTACTAATGCAAACTTCCAGAGTGATGGCGGAAATAACTTCCTTGGTTATGACAACCCAGCTCTAGACAAGATCTTGCACTCACTAGAAGTGAAGTTGCCAGATGCACAAATCACAGCGAAGTACATTCAGGCAGAGCGTTTGCTTATGGCAGATGCGATTTCTCTACCTATCTTCGCTCACCCAGCTGCTACAGCAGTGAACTCAGATCTAGTTGGAGTCAAGCCAGCACCGTTGACACCAAACTTGGTCTGGAACTACTGGGAGTGGCACTACTAAGAAGTTAGATCTAACGATCTAAGTTCTTAGCTTTAGCTTAAAAATGTAGACGGCAAGTGGTGCTTGGAAGCGATTCTGAGCACCACTTGCCTTTACTCTTGGCACCGCACAGCAAGAATCAATTCATTCATTCAAGGGGGAGTTAAGGCCACATGGTCGCTTACATATTTAGACGCCTAGGAATCTTGAGCGTCATTCTCTTTGGATCAAGCTTTATTTTGTATAACCTGGCTGCAATATCTGGGGACCCACTCGAAGCACTTCGTACATCGACCGACCCCAATGCGAAGCAACAGATTCTGGCGCTTACGCGCACGCTACAACTAGATGTTCCGCCACCACTTCGTTACTTCCTTTGGCTTAAAGGAATTTTAGCTGGATTTACTGGCCACATTGATTTTGGAAAAACTCGTGATGCCCAATTGGTGACATCCGTAATTTCAACGGCAATACCAACAACCATTCGCTTGGTTTTTCTAGCGACAATCACCGCAATTGTTTTGGGTATCACAATCGGAATCGTTACAGCGCTTCGCCAATATAGCCGCTTCGATTATGCGATGACTTTCGTTTCATTTCTAATGTTTTCTCTTCCAATTTTTTGGGTTGCAGTTCTACTCAAAGAGTTCCTTGCAATTCAATTCAATAACTTTTTAGCTAATCCTCAAATACCCGTCACTTGGATTATCGGGCTCAGTGTTGCCAGCGGAGTAATCTGGTCGGCCATAATTAGTGGCGATCGCAAACGTGTATGGCAGATTTTTGGTGTCGTTGCCCTCGGAACTGCTGCGCTATTAACTTTGTTGAGTCTTACTTCTTGGTTTGCCAAGCCTGGCCTTGGACCAATTGTTGTATTTGGAATCTCAATTGGAATCGCCTATGGAGTAACGCAACTTTCAACTGGTTTACAAAACAAAGCAGCGCTTCGATCTGCCCAAGCCATGGCTGTAATTGCTTTGGTGCTCTACTATCCAAATCAGTGGCTATTTGATCATCACGCTAATTGGTTACTTATTCTTGCTCAATTAGCAGCAACTATCGGCATTGCATTTGTAGTGGGTCTCAAATTCGCCAAAATCGATCGCGGCCCAACAATTCGAACCGCAGCAATCGCTGGTTTCATGATTGGGATTATTACGCTATTAGATCGTTTCATGCAGACGTGGAATCCATATATGTCCACCGATGCGGTTAATTTCCGTCCAATTCCAACGACTGGTCAAGTGAATCCACTTCTAGAGCCAGGAAATTTCTGGTTTACAACTCTAGATATTTTGGTCCACATGATTTTGCCAACTATTGCCCTGACTTTAATTTCATTTGCAGGATATATCCGTTATTCACGTGGAACACTGCTTGAAGTGTTAAACCAGGATTACATTCGTACCGCGCGAGCTAAAGGCCTCAACGAACGAACTGTGATTATGCGCCATGCTTTCCGTAACACGATGATTCCTCTTACAACGATTATGGTCGTTGACTTCGCTGGCCTTATTGGTGGAGCGATTATTACCGAACGTGTTTTTGGTTGGATCGGCATGGGAACTTTATTTAATAAAGCGATTAACTCTTTTGACCTCAATTTATTGATGGCGGTTTTCTTTATTACTGCCTCACTTTCCGTGATTGCTAACTTAGTGGCTGATCTTTTGTATTCAGCGCTCGATCCGCGCATCCGCGCAGGGAAGGGGTAAATCATGGCTAAGAAAAATACATCAGCTGTGGAAACCACAACTCAAGATGGCGGCGAAAACGCAATCTTTAATAAGGAGACCGAAGGATTAAGCCAAGGACAGATTGTTCTGCGTCGATTCGTTCGACACCGCGGCGCAATGACCTCACTTTTTATCATTGTCGGTTTGATTCTCTTTGTATTTAGCGCACTAGATCAAAAAATTGGCCCCTTCAAAATTCCAGGTTGGTGGCATTACGGCACCGAAGATTTACCAGAACTGCGTTCCGAAGGCTGTAAAGAAGGTCTTGTTGGTTGCCCAACATTTTCATTGCGTCCAAAGTTTCTTGGTGGTGCAGGTTTTGGTTTAGGCGAGCACCCATTTGGTCAAGATGACATTGGTCGTGATTACTTCGCACTTGTTATGCGTGGCGCCCAACGCTCCATCATGGTTATGTTTGTAATCGGGATCATCGGCGGAACTTTAGGAACAATCATCGGTGCGATCTCAGGTTTCTACCGTGGTTGGATCGACGCAGTATTGATGCGTTTTACTGACTTCATCATCACAATTCCTGCAATCATTATTGGTTCAGTTGTGGGCTACCACTTCGGAAACTTAGGCGTCGGATTCTTAGCGTTCTACCTTGGTTTATTTGCCTGGACGGGCCTATCGCGCCTAGTTCGCGGTGAGTTCCTCACCCTCCGCGAACGCGAATTTGTCGATGCAGCGCGTGTAGCTGGTGCAAGTAATCGACGAATCATTTTCAAACACATCCTGCCCAACGCAGTTGGCGTAATCATCGTGTCAGTGACACTACTTATGTCAGGTGCGATTTTGTTGGAGACTGCCCTTTCTTACTTAGGTTTTGGTGTGGTTGCACCAGATGTTTCATTGGGACTTCTCATCAGTCAGTACCAAGATTCATTTACAACGCGTCCATGGCTATTTTGGTATCCAGGCCTATTCATCATCACAATTGCCCTTAGCATTAACTTTATTGGCGATGGTTTGCGTGATGCTTTTGATCCACGCCAACGTCGCCGAATCACAAAGAAAGACCGTGAAAGTGCCAAGACCGTTAAAAAGGCTGGTGCTTAAAAATGGTAGATGTTAAAAACGATGCCCATAACACAACTGGCAATCAGGATAGCAAGAGCGTTTTTGTTAACAACAACGCTGCTGTCACAACCGTTAGTACTTCCCGAATCTCTAAAACTCTTAAGTCGCAAGATGGCAAGATACGCCGCAGCACCACTGTGCGTTCTCGGACTATCACCCGGACGAATAACTCCATCGGCGCCAATATCCATTCCCTTAATCTCACTGGGATGGATAGTTCGACTGTGGTATCTGCCGGGAGCGGGAGCAGCCCAAGCATAAATAACTTTGTCGCCAACTTGAATACTCATGGTGTATTTGGCTTCGATGCTTTCAACCAGTTGCCAACCGACGGTGATTTGATCAAATGGATTAGTGATTCTGATTCCTTCATCAAAGAGTTCAACCTTTGGTCTATGCAAAATCAAGTAGCTCAAAGTGGCTGTGAAGATACCCCAGGATGTTGCAACGATGCATCCATGCAAATTACTAGTGAAAAATGTTTGAATAACCATAATCAAGATAACCAGGTAAGCAACGTAAGCAGCGAAAACACTGCTTCGGGGCCTGAAAATATCGAGATTACTCATGCACCAATCTTGTCACAGAAGGCGGAGGCATCACATGTCTGAGCAAGTATTAAAGATCAGTGATTTCAATGTTGATTTCTGGGTAGATGGTGTTTGGTACCCAGCTGTAATCGATATGAACCTCGAACTTAACGCTGGCAAAGTTACTGCCATAGTTGGTGAATCAGGTTCGGGTAAATCAACTACTGCTCTTGGTTTAATGTCATTACTGGCATCAAATGCGCGCATGTCTGGAAGCGTTCAAGTTAAGCAAGAGGAAATGCTCAACGCTAACGCTTCAACATTGCGCAAATTCCGCGGCCGTGAAGTTGCTTATATTTTCCAAGAACCAATGACGGCCCTTAACCCGGTCTACACAATTGGTTTCCAAATTGTAGAAACATTGCGCAACCACTTTGACATGGGTCCGACACAGGCACATGCGCGCGCACTTGAATTAATCACTTTGGTAGATATTCCAGAACCTGAAAAATCAATTAATAAATATCCTCACCAACTCTCTGGCGGACAGCGCCAGCGTGCCATGATTGCTCAAGCACTAGCATGCGATCCTGGTTTATTAGTTGCAGATGAACCAACAACTGCCCTTGATGTAACTGTTCAGGCTGAAATTCTAGATTTGATGCGTGGGCTAAAAGACAAGCTCAACTCGGCAATCTTGCTCATTACCCACGACATGGGTGTTGTTGCAGATATGGCTGATGAGATTTTGGTTATGAAAGATGGAATCACTGTTGAACACGGCACAGCTGATCAGATTTTCAATAACCCACAGCACCCATACACACAGCAACTTCTTGGTGCGGTTCCAAAGTTAGGTTCGAGCAAGAAGCGCGCACTTCCATATTCTGAAAGCGCTAGACCTGCACCAGTTCTTAAGTTGACAGACGTAACGATTGAGTATCCAAAACGAGGTCGTATCCCTGCATTTACTGCGGTTAAAAACTTTAATTTGGAAATCTACCCGGGTGAAATTGTTGGTCTGGTTGGAGAATCAGGTTCAGGTAAAACTACCGTTGGACGCGCAGCGATTGGTCTTTTGCCAATTAAAGAGGGAACTATTGAAATTGTTGGCAAAGATATTAGCCACGCAACTCAAAAGGATCTTTCATCAATTCGCCGTCATACGGGCATCGTTTTCCAAGATCCAGCCAGCTCGCTTAATCCACGTTTGCCAATCGGTGAATCAATTGGTGAACCAATTTATTTAGCTGGACTTGCTAAAGGTGATGCACTTGCACACATGGTTGAAGATTTACTCGATCAAGTAGAGCTTCCTCGAAGCTACCGAAATCGCTATCCACACGAGCTATCAGGCGGACAACGCCAGCGCGTAGGTATCGCACGTGCATTGGCCCTTACCCCAGATCTTTTAATTGCTGACGAACCAACATCTGCTCTAGATGTTTCGGTTCAGGCCCGTTTCTTAGATCTATTGCAAGAACTACAGGAAAAACTTAAGTTTGCCTGCTTGTTCATTAGCCACGATTTAGCTGTTGTAGATATTTTGTCTCACCGAATTGCAGTAATGCAAAATGGCCTACTTGTAGAAGAAGGCGATCGTGATTCAATCTTGCAAAAGCCAAAAAATGATTACACACGTCGATTGATTTCAGCGGTTCCGGTGCCAGATCCTGCAGAACAGCGGATTCGTCGCGAGGCTCGACTAGCTGCCAAAAAGTAAATCCTTTCTATGGATTTAGAGCTTTTGGTTTATGCACTCGACTTAATTTCTACTTTTGCTTTTGGTCTAGTTGGTGCGCGCGTAGCTGCAAATAAAGGCCTTGACTACGGTGGGATTTTATTTATTGCATCAATTGCATCAATATCCGGCGGAACTTTGCGAAACTTATTTATGGGTCAGCAGCCACCTTGGATTCAGCATCCTTGGCTGTTTTTCCCAGTAATTGCGGCAGTTGTCATAACGATTGCAATTGGTGACAAGCAAGAAGTTGGTCGATTTGCCCTTTCGCTGGACACATTGGGCTTAGCAGTTGCAACCGTTTCTAGTGCACAGTTTGCACTTACTCATGACGCGCCATTTCTTGCCGTTATTGTTTTGGCAATTGTTGGCGCTGTTTCTGGCGGATTGTTTCGCGACATTTTGTGTCAAGTACAGCCAGTTTTGTTGCACCGCGAAACTGTGGGTACTAGCGCCTTAGCAGGCGGCCTTGTCTATCTACTTTTAACTAAACTATCTATCAATGAATTAGCGGTCGCGATTGTCTCGGGCTTGGTTGTTGTCTTAGTACGAGAGATTTCGATTAGGTTCAATTTGAATCTCCCTAAGGTGGTATCAAAGTGAATGATGATTTAGATCTGACTTTATATGCAGATGGAGCCGAGCTAGTAAGCGCGGCATCGACTGAGCTCATGGAGATTATTTCTTTACACCTGGCAGATAAAGGTAGTTGCCATGTTGCTTTAACTGGCGGAACTCTAGGTGGACAATTTGCCGAAGCGCTAATTAATAAAGTTAATGCCAATTCACCAGATTTAGCTGGATTACATATTTGGTTTAGCGATGAACGCTTTGACAGTGCCGATAGTCCATTACGAAATTCAAAGCCTGTGCGTGATGGACTACAGAATTCATCTGTAACAGTTCATGAAGTTCAATCAACAGATGATGGTGTAAATGTTGCAGAAGCTGCCGCTGCTTATGAAGCAGAGCTGCGTGGAATAACGATGGATGTATGTGTTCTTGGCCTCGGACCAGATGGGCACGTGGCATCGCTATTTCCCAATCACTGGAATCCGGCACAGCGCGCCAATGCGATTGCAATTACAGATTCTCCAAAACCTCCACCACAGCGCGTCTCATTTTCTATGGATTTTATTAATGCATCCGATCAGGTTTGGATTATTGCAACGGGTGAAGCAAAAGCTGGGGCAGTAACACAGATCCTTGAAGGTGATCAATCAATTCCTGCGGGCCATGTAATGGCCAGCCAATTGACCCGATTAATCGTAGATACTGAGGCTTTTTTCGCAGAGTAAGTGCCACCTAGTAGACTTGTCGGCATGGAGAGCACAGTGAACTTTGCAATGGTTGGCTTGGGGCGCATGGGCGCCAATATCGTTCGTCGATTGGGCCAATCAGGAATCACATCCGTAGTTCATGATGTTAGCCCCGAAGCAATCAACACATTAGCAAGTGAAGGTTTTACACCAGCGCCAGATTTGGCAGCTCTTGCTGCTGCCCTTCCAACGCCCCGCACTGTCTGGGTCATGGTTCCGGCAGGTGTTACAGATTCAACAATCCAAGCCGTTGCAGCCCATCTTTCACCGGGCGACACAATCATCGATGGCGGAAACTCTTATTATAAAAATGATTTAGTTAATGCAAAAAAACTGGCCGACAAAGGAATTAACTTTGTCGATGTTGGAACAAGTGGTGGTGTTTACGGTTTAGAACGCGGCTATAGCTTGATGATAGGTGGAGATGCACAGGTAGTAGCAGCCCTTGATCCAATCTTTAAGGCACTTGCCCCAGGCCTTGATGCGGCAGAGCGCACACCAGGGCGTACTGGATCGCCGGCGCAAAGTGAATATGGATATTTACATTGTGGACCAGTTGGCGCTGGGCACTTTGTGAAGATGGTTCATAACGGAATTGAATACGGAATGATGGCCGCTTTTGCTGAAGGCCTTGCAATTTTTGAAGCTGCCGATGAAATGACACCTGCTTATGATTTAGATATCCCTGAAATTACTGAAGTGTGGCGACGCGGAAGTGTTGTTGCCTCATGGTTATTGGACTTAACTGCCCAGGCGCTTCAAGAGAGTAAAGACTTAGGCGAATATTCAACCGAGGTTAGCGATAGTGGTGAAGGTCGCTGGACTGTGCAAGCTGCAATTGAAGCTGGAATCCCGGCGCACGTATTAAGTGCATCGCTATATTCACGCTTTGCTTCCAGAGACAATGATGATTTTGCCAACCGAGTTCTAAGTGCCATGCGCTATAAATTTGGCGGACACAATGAAAAACCTAAAGGTAAATAGTTGAAACGTGCCGATGTTTTGGTGCTCTTTGGAGCTACCGGTGATTTAGCAAAGAAAAAACTTTTCCCGGCACTCTATGAGATGGAAGAAGCAGGGGAGTTAGAGATTCCCGTCTTTGCCGTTGCCTCATCTAAATGGAGCCAGGATGAATTCAAAGCCACCGTTGAAAAATCGATCAGGGATCGAAATGAATCAATTGGTCAGTTAGTTAATGAACGCGTCTTAAAGAATCTGCTCGATGAAATGCAGTTAGTAGTTGGCGATTACAAAGAGGCAACAACCTTTGAAAAACTACATGATGCTTTGGCTGGCTTTGATTTACCCGTTGTTTATTTAGCTATTGCTCCTGGAATGTTTGCCGATGTAACCCGAGGCCTGAACGCCGTAGGTTTAACCGATAGTGCCCGCGTGGTTGTAGAAAAGCCTTTTGGCCGAGACCTTGCTTCGGCAGTGGCGTTAGATGATTCATTGAAAAAGCTATTGCCAGAAGATCAGATTTATCGCATCGACCATTACTTAGGTAAAGAGTCTGTAGAAGATCTGCTGGTTTTCCGCTTTGCGAACACTCTTTTTGAGCCGGTCTGGAACCGCAACTACATCTCTAATATCCAAATAACTATGACGGAAGATTTTGGCATCGAAGGCCGCGGAAAGTTCTATGACGAAGTCGGTGCTACTCGAGATGTGCTGCAAAACCACTTATTGCAAGTTTTAACAATGCTGACAATGGAACCACCAATTGACATGAGTGCAGCTGCGCTACAAAATGAAAAGATTAAAGTCTTATCGGCAGTGCGCGATGTGAGTCCCGAAAACGTTGTTCGAGGTCAGTATGTGGGCTACTTAGAGGAAGTCGGTGTGGCCGAGCATTCTCAAACCGAAACCTTTGTTGCAATGCGTTTGTTTATTGATAACTGGCGCTGGGCGGGTGTGCCAATTTATTTACGGACCGGCAAAAAAATGGCTGAAACAACAATGGAGGCTGTAGTTGAATTTAAGCAGCCACCTCGCCAGCTATTTACAGCTAAAGGTGAACCTGCACCTGAACCAAATATTGTTCGTTTTCGAATGGGCCGGCATGATGGCGTTGATTTATCACTACAAGCTAAATCCCCTGGTTCTGATTTAGTAACTAATACCGTGGACCTAACTGTGGAATTTGCTGCAGCTCTTGGACAACGAAAAGAGGCTTACGAGCGCCTTCTTGATGCGGCAATTCTGGGCGATCATTTCCGATTCACGCGCATCGATGCCGTGTTGCAGTCATGGCAGATTCTTGAAGATATTTTAAAGAGCCCTACAAAACTTCATCCCTACTTTGATGATGCGTGGGGTCCTGAAGAAGCACAAGAAATGGTTCCGGGGGGATGGACAACGGTCGGCAAATTAGCCGATAAGACTCCGTAAAAATCTAGTCCCGAGATTGTCCGCTCTTATGTTTGTAGCGGCCCATGAAATCAGCTTTCATCTCGGCAAAGTTTCCATCGATTAATGCTTGGCGCATTTGATCGACTAGGCGCACAATAAATCGCTCATTGTGAATTGTGGCTAACGTGGCTGCAATTAATTCCTTACCGCGGAATACATGGTGCATATAAGCCCGTGTGTAGTGCGTACAGGTATAACAGTCACATTCATCATCAATGGCCGTGAAATCGCGCTTATAACCGCTGTTAGATAGGTTAAAACGCCCTTCCATCGTGTACACAGCGCTAGTACGTGCAATTCGTGATGCTAAAACGCAATCAAATGTGTCAATTCCATTTTCAACACCTACAAATAAATCTTCGGGTGCGCCAATACCAAGAAGGTGCTTTGGTTTATTTTCAGGCAGTACTTGATTGACCCACGAAACAATTGTTCCCAGAGAATGTTTATCAAGTGCCCCGCCGATTCCGAAGCCGTCAAATGATTGACCTGAAGATTCAAGGCCACCTAAGTCGCCGGCGGCTTTTCGTCGCAAATCTTCATATTGGGCGCCTTGAATTACCCCAAAAAGAGCCTGGTAGGGCTTGGTATTTCGCTCATCGGTCAGACGTTTGTGTTCATCAAGACAGCGCACCGCCCATGCCAATGTGCGATCCATTGCTAGCTCTTGGTAAGGACGGGTGTTATGCAAAGTAGTGCACTCATCAAAGGCAAACATGATGTCTGCGCCAATTTGATGCTGTACCTGCATAGAAACTTCAGGAGTAAATCGGTGCATGGAACCATCAATGTGGGATTTAAAAGTTACGCCTTCATCATCAACATGTGCCAAACGATCTTTATTGCCAGCAATGACATCATCGCGGCGAAAAGTCTGGGCATCCATCGCTAAGACTTTCTTAAAGCCAACCCCTAGTGATAACACTTGAAATCCACCCGAGTCAGTAAAAGTTGGTCCGGGCCAGTTCATAAATTCACCTAGACCGCCGGCCTGATCTAATACATCTGGTCCAGGCTGTAAGTACAAGTGGTAGGCATTTGCTAATAACGCTTGGGCACCAAGATCGGCCATCGTCTCTGGCAGAACTGATTTAACTGTGGCTTTAGTACCGACCGGAATAAAAGCGGGGGTCTGAATCTGGCCGTGGGGAGTTGTGATTGTGCCAACTCGTGCCAATGAGTTTTCTTTGGCGTGGTTGATATCAAAGGAGAAACCAGTACTCAATGGCTCGACCTTTCATATTTGAAGTAGTTGAAGATTCAACTGTTAGCGTAGACTGTTAACCATGGCAGACCAAAACGCTACCGCACCTAGATGGCTCAATGCTGCCGAAATGAAGGCTTGGCGCCGTTACATTATCGCCAGTCGTCGTTTGCTAGAAGCGCTAGATAATGATTTAGAGGACCACGATTTATCTATGGCCGATTATGAAATTCTGGCGCAGTTAAGCGATGCTCCCGATCGCAAAATGCGTATGAGCGAACTTGCCGAAATAGCACTGTTATCGCGCTCGCGGTTATCACACCGGATGAAGGTCATGGAAAAAGCAGGTTGGGTAAAACGCGAAGCCTGCCCATCTGATAAACGCGGATATTTCGCGGTGATGACTGCCAAAGGGTGGAAAGCGATTGTCGCTGCCGCGCCAGATCATGTAAACAGTGTGCGCAACCGATTTGTTGATCACTTATCAAAGGCTGATCAAGATGCGCTTGCGCAGATATTGTCACGCATTGAAGATTCATTACGAAAAGAAGTCAGCGAAGAGTAAAGATTTATTGCATAAAAAAACCCGCCACATAGAGTGGCGGGTTTTTTTAATTGCTAATTACTTAGCAGCTGCCTTCTTGCGACGGCGCTTCTTTGGAGCAGCTGTTGCAGCTGCTGCCTTCTTACGACGCTTTGGAGCAGCCTTCTTAGCTGCTGCCTTCTTGCGCTTCTTTGGAG
>WLCU01000017.1 GCA_009705165.1 Actinomycetota bacterium
ACTCAATGATGGTCTTGAAGAATCAGGTAAAACCATTTTTGCAAATCCTCGAAATGCAGCTGCTGGTTCATTACGCCAGAAAGATCCACGAGTCACGGCTCAGCGACCACTATCTGTTGTTGTGCACGGGGTAGGTGCACGTACAGGTATTGAATTTGAATCCCAAAGCAAGGCTTATCAATTACTTGCAGAGTTAGGCTTGCCAACCAGTGATCGATTTAAAGTTTGCTCGACTCGGGCCGAAGTAAAAAAGTTCATCGAGTTTTATGAAGAACACCGTCACGATGTTGAACATGAAATCGATGGCGTGGTCATAAAACTAGATTCAATTTCAGAGCAGGAGCGGCTCGGTTTTACCTCTAGAGCGCCAAAATGGGCGATTGCCTTTAAATATCCACCCGAAGAAGTTACGACTAAGTTATTAGATATCAAGGTAAGCATTGGTCGCACGGGTCGCGTGACACCCTTCGCATTTATGGAACCAGTTAAAGTTGCTGGCTCTACCGTTACAAATGCAACACTTCATAACGCCGAAGAAATTGTTCGAAAAGGCGTACTCATAGGTGATGTAGTTGTGATTCGCAAAGCCGGAGATGTAATACCTGAAGTCCTAGGTCCAGTTATCGAGCGCCGAACTGGGAATGAAAAAGCTTTTGTTATGCCTACAAAGTGCCCTGAATGTGGATCAACACTTCGCGCGATGTCTGAAGGGGATGTGGATATTCGCTGCCCAAATACCCAAAAATGTCCTGCGCAATTGCGAGAACGGATTTATTACATCGGTTCACGAGCGGCATTAGATATCGATGTACTGGGTTATGAAGCAGCAGTTGCCTTGCTGGAGGCAAAGATAATTGTTGATGAGTCAGATCTTTTTGATTTAACTCCAGAAAAACTCTCAACAAGTGAATTTTTCACTAAAAAAGATGGCACCGCAGGTGCAAATGTTGCCAAACTTATTAAAGCGCTTGAAGAAGCTAAAACTCGCCCGCTTTGGCGCACCATTGTTGCTTTATCAATTAGACATGTTGGGCCAACCGCAGCCCAAGCTTTATCAAATCACTTTGCATCAATTGAAAAAATCGCTCAAGCAACTGCGCAGGAATTAGCAGATATCGACGGAGTTGGGGCAACGATTGCGCAATCTATTGTTGAATGGTTTGACCTAGATTGGCACCGACAAATAATTAAGAAGTGGGCAAATGCCGGCGTTACAGTTGTTGCTCAGGAAATTACACAGTTGCCTCAAACATTGGCCGGCTTAACTTTTGTTGTCACCGGGGGATTAGAGTCATTTACCAGAGATGGAATCTCAGAAACTATTGCTGCACATGGTGGAAAAGCTTCTTCATCGGTTTCTAAGAAGACCGACTATGTATTGGCTGGATCAGATCCTGGGTCAAAGTTAGCTAAGGCCGTTGAACTAGGCGTACCCGTGATTGATGAGGCGAGTTTTAAGCAGTTACTTCAAGGATAGGCATAGTAGGATTTTGCTCATGATCAATGTAGCTGCCGAGACTGTTCGCGAACTACCAATGCCTGCATATGCCTATGGGATTATTGGCTTTGGTGTTCTTTCACTTCTTCTTTATTTAACTCTTCGCCTAGACCGGGATTAATTTGTCCCGAGTTGGAATTTACGGCGGAACTTTTGACCCTATCCATTTAGGTCATCTGCATGTAATTACTCAACTTTTTGAAAAAGATTTAATTGATCAGCTCGTAGTCATTCCAGCGGGACAACCCTTATTACGAGATTTTCAACCTCGCGCAACTGGCCAACAGCGATTCACAATGTGTGAATTAGCAGTAACAACACTTCCAGAGTCAATAAGAGCAAAAGTAAGCGTTAATCCCATTGAAATTCTGCGTGATGGTCCAAGTTATGCAATCGATACTGTCGTAGCGCTTCAAGCAAGTTTTCCTAATGATCAAATCTTCTTAGTAATTGGTGCTGATGCATTCGAAAAGATCAATCAATGGCACCGAATCGATGATTTAGAGAAAATGGTCCAGATAATCTGCATCAATCGCCCTGGCTACAAAGGTCTAGGAATCGATATTAATGCGCTCGACGTAAGCGCGACTTCTATTCGCGAAGGCCGCAACTCACAAGTGCCGGAAAAAGTAGGGGCATTTATAAGAGAGAATGGGCTCTATGACAATCAGTAGCAAAACCCGTGAAATCACCCAAGTGGCTGCCCATGCAATCATTGACAAAATCGGCACAGATTTAATCGCTATTGATTTATCTGAACAGCTTGTTCTCAGCGAAGTTTTCTTAATCGCTACCGGGCAAAATGCTGCACAAGTAGATTCAATTGCCGATGAAGTTGAACGTAAGTTAATTGCAATTGGTGAGAAGCCAGCCCGACGCGAAAAAGGCGCAGAGTGGATTTTGCTAGATTATTCAGACTTGGTGGTCCATATCCAAAGCACTGAACTTCGAAAGTATTACATGTTGGATCGATTGTGGAATGACTGTCCCACAATTGAATTAGATGCCGTGAAAGATGCCGCTGCACATGGTCGGTAATCGCATTGTCTTATGGCGCCACGGACAAACTGATTGGAACAAGATAAATCGCTTTCAAGGTCATTCAGATATTCCGTTAAATGAAGTTGGAAAGTTACAAGTTCAACATGCAGCACAAATTCTTGCGGGCATGAAGCCGACGCAGATTATTTCTAGCGATTTAGGTCGAGCTTTAGAAACTGCACAAGCACTTGCTTCACTCACAGGATTAAAGGTAACAACGCATGAAACTCTGCGTGAAACCAACGGCGGTTTATGGGAAGGTAAGACTGGTTCACAAAACCGTACTGAAGATTTTCATAATTTTATTCGATGGATTGATGGTGATGACAATCCTGCAGGCACAACTGGTGAACGACGAAGTGAAGTTGCTTCACGAGTAGTAGGAGAAATTCTCAAAAACCTTGAAGGCAAAACTGATCAACTTCTAGTTGTTGCAACACATGGTGGCAGTGCACGCTGCGCCCTAGGAGAATTACTTCAACTTCCACTTTCTCATTGGGGCGTTCTTGGCGGTCTTTCAAACGCTTCATGGTCAGTTTTACAACGCAATCCACGGCAATGGAATTTAGTGGAACACAATGCCGGATCTATTCCTGAACCGGTTTATGGCGAAGAAAGTGGAGCAACTTTCGTTTAATTGCTCATTGCCGCTATGCGGTAAGGTCTGCACTTGAAGTAATTGGGGCTATAGCGCAGCTGGTAGCGCACCTGCATGGCATGCAGGGGGTCAGGGGTTCAAATCCCCTTAGCTCCACGTATGAATAACAACGGTAATGAAGAGCGCGAGCACGCGGCATATGACTTTGCCTACGTGCAGGAAAAATGGCTGCCAATTTGGGATGAAATTGCGCCATTTAAATCTGGTCGCGCTGATGATGTTCGCGAAAAGAAATATGTCTTGGATATGTTTCCCTATCCATCCGGTGATTTACATATGGGCCATGCCGAGGCCTATGCCTTAGGCGATGTAATTGCGCGTTATTGGGTGCAAAAAGGTTTCAATGTTATGCATCCAATTGGTTGGGATGCCTTTGGTTTGCCTGCTGAAAACGCTGCGATAAAACGTAATTCAGATCCAAGAATCTGGACATATGAAAATATCGCGGTGCAAAAAGCATCGATGCGCCGTTACGCGTGTTCATTTGATTGGGATCGCGTCTTTAATACTTGTGATCCCGAGTATTACAAATGGAATCAATGGCTCTTTCTTAAACTTCACGAACGCGGCTTGGCTTACCGAAAAGACTCTGCAGTTAACTGGTGTCCTGGTTGCCAAACTGTTTTAGCTAACGAACAAGTTGTTGCCGGGCTATGTGAACGTTGTGACTCAATTGTCACAAAGAAGAAGTTAAATCAGTGGTATTTCAAGATTACTGACTATGCCGATCGTTTGTTAGATGACATGGCCCAGCTTGAAGGTAAATGGCCCGAAAAAGTTTTAATGATGCAGCGAAACTGGATTGGTCGATCAACTGGTGCCAATGTTTCCTTTGTAATTGAAGGCCGTACCGAACCAGTAACAATCTATACAACCCGCCCAGATACTTTGTATGGAGCGACATTTATGGTTGTTGCTGCAGATAGCGACTTAGCTGCCGAATTAGTTGTGGGCTCAGACGTTGAGCCAGAGTTCAGCGCTTACCTTGAGAAAATTAAAGCTGATAGTGATATTGATCGTCTTGCTACAGATCGCCCTAAGAGCGGTGTCTTTTTAAATCGCTATGCAATCAATCCAGTCAATGGAGCGAAATTACCAATCTGGGCTAGTGATTATGTTTTAGCAGACTATGGCACCGGCGCAATTATGGCCGTTCCTGCACATGATCAACGCGATTTAGATTTTGCAAAAGCTTTTAATCTTCCAGTAGTTGTCGTCGTCGAAACTGGCGAAGAAGACCCAAACATCACCGGCGTTGCAACTGGTGGTGATGGCGTACTAGTTAATTCCGGCCCACTTAATGGCCTCAATAAAGCTGATGCAATTTCTGCCATCAATGCACAACTTGAGCAAGATGGTTTAGGCAAATCTGCACGAAACTATCGTTTGCGCGACTGGTTAGTTTCCCGTCAGCGTTATTGGGGTACACCCATTCCAATCATTCACTGCCCAAAGTGTGGCGAAGTTGCAGTGCCTGAAAATCAACTACCGCTTACTTTGCCTGATGCACAGGGTTTGGATTTAAAACCTAAGGGAACATCACCTCTCGGCGCAGCAACTGAATGGGTAAATGTGGCTTGTCCAAAATGTGGTGCTGACGCAAAGCGCGACACTGACACTATGGATACTTTCGTGGATTCATCCTGGTATTACTTACGCTACCCATCTTCTACTGTGCACGATCAACCTTTCTTGAAAAAAGATATTGATACTTGGTTACCGGTAGATCAATATGTCGGTGGCGTAACACATGCCATTTTGCATCTTCTTTACAGTCGATTCTTTACTAAAGTTCTAAACGATATGGGAATGGTTGATTTCAATGAACCGTTTACTCGTCTGCTCAATCAAGGCATGGTTGTTATGGATGGTTCTGCAATGTCTAAGAGTCGTGGCAATCTAGTTCGGCTTTCAGATGAACTTGAAAATCATGGCGTGGATGCCATCCGACTTTCAATGGTTTTTGCCGGACCACCCGAGGATGATGTCGATTGGTCTGATGTTTCACCATCAGGTTCAGTTAAATTCTTAACGCGCGCTTGGCGATTATCTGGCGATGTAACAAGTGCTCCTGGAGTTGATTTTTCAACTGGTGACAATGCATTGCGTAAGGCAACTCATAAAGCTTTACATGATGCATCATTTGCCGTCGAGTCTTTTAGATTCAATGTCGCCGTTGCTCGCGTGATGGAACTTGTTAATGCCACGCGCAAAGCAATCGATTCTGGGTGTGGCCCAGCAGATCCTGCAGTGCGTGAAGCTGTTGAAGCGGTTGCAGTCATGCTTTCACTTGTTGCTCCATTTACAGCAGAAGAAATGTGGGATCGATTAGGTCATAAACCATCTGTAGCACTGGCTGGTTGGCCAGAAGTTGATGAAAAACTTCTTGTTGCCGACGCAGTCGAAGCGGTGATTCAAATTAACGGCAAGATCAAAGAGCGCATTGAAGTTGCACCAACAATTACTGATGCCGAATTAGAAGCTTTAGCCCTTGCGCATCCAACAATCGTTGCCGAGTTAGGCGCAAACGCACCTAAAAAGGTCATTGCACGCGCGCCAAAATTAGTTAATATCGTCGCTTAATACTCGCGCGCGAAGTTCCACATTGTGAAAGGTCATGTCAATGAAGACAATTCTTGATGCAATCGGCAATACACCTTTGATTAATATTGAAGGCATTTGGGTCAAGATGGAATACATGAATCCATCTGGTTCGATAAAAGCCCGCATTGCAAAATACATGATTGAACGTGCAGAGCAAGAAGGTTTGTTAAAACCTGGAGACACAATTGTTGAAGCAAGTAGCGGTAACACTGGAAATGCAATGAGCATGGTGGCAGCGGTTAAAGGCTACAAAATGTTAGTAATCATGCCCGATGGAATGTCACCAGAGCGCACGGCGATCTCTGAAGCGTTTGGCGCAGAAGTTCACACCATGGGAGATTTTCACGTCAACGACGCTTTAGAAGAAGCCCGTCGTCGTGGTGCGTTGCCAGGTTTTTTTGCGCCTCAACAATTTGATAACGACTGGAATGTTGATGAAAACCGTGAGTGGCTCGGTAAAGAAATTCTAGATCAAATGCCAGTAAAGCCTGATCTAGTAATTGGTGGAGTTGGAACTGGTGGAACAATCATTGGCGTAGGACAAGCGCTTAAAGCTGCTAATCCAAATTGCAAAGTTATTGCCCTCGAACCATCTGAATCATGCACAATTTTATGTGGTGAAGTTTCAAAGCATTTAATTGAAGGCATCGCCGATGGTTTTATTCCAGGCATTGTTTCGCGTCACCACCACGAACTCGATGGCGTGATTGACGTTGGCTCAGAAGAGTCAATCGAAGAAATGCGTCGTTTGGCACGAACCCATGGCTTATTCGTTGGGCCTTCTTCAGGCGCGCACATGATTGCAGCTAAGCGATTAAAAGCGCAGTACGGTGTTGAAAACGTTGTGACTTTCTTTTGCGATGAGGGCGAAAAATACATAAACGACTATTGGATTAAGAAGTAAATATCCACATTATCTTTGCTTGAGTAAAGCAGTTGGGCAAATGCCAATAAGTATTGGCACATGGACCATTTCTCTCAACTCTTAGAGGGTGCACGCAACTGGTGGTATGAATTAAATTTCTCCACACTCCAAAAACGTGCCTTATTGGCAATTGCAGTATCTGTCATTGTGATCTCAACTGCACTTGTGGTCTACGGAAACACAAGTGAAATAACCGCACCCCCTGTCATTATTGAAGAAATCACTGCGCCTCAGATTTTCGTAGATGTCACGGGCGCAGTTAATCAGCCAGGTGTGTATACCCTTTCGGCAAGTGCGCGAGTTATAGATGCAATTAAAGCTGCCGGTGATTCCGCTCCTGGTGCGGATTTGAGCACAATTAATTTGGCCAGAGTTCTCTCTGATGGCGAACAGATTTATGTTGATTCAGCAACCGTTAACAGCAAAGGAGTGCGTGTTAGTAGCAAAGTTCGAAGCGGACCTATAAATCTAAATCGTGCTACTGCTTTGGAGTTGGACTCATTAGATGGAATTGGGCCAGTAATTGCGGCCCGAATTGTGGCCTATAGAAAAAGCAATGGGCCTTTTTCAACGATTGAAGATTTACAAAATGTCAGCGGTATTGGAATAGCAAAATTTACTCAAATCAAAAGCAAAATTCGCGTGTAGTTGATTATCGTGCCATCGCTATTGGTGGCGGGATTTGGTTTGGAGCGCTGATTCAGAGCGCTACGGCACCGTGGAGAATATGTCTAGCTGCAACCGTATTAGCTGCGATTGCTTTTAAGAAACTTAGATTTGTCGTCATCATCGCGGCAATAGTTTTAGGTTCACTTGTGATGTCACTTCGACAAAGTTCACTTGAAAATAGTCAGATCTCGCGCTTTTTTGGTCAGAGTGCAAACATTAAGGCCGTTGTTATAACCGATCCCAACCGCACTGTAAATGGGAGTTATTCATTTATCGCTCGTGTTGAAAATATCGGCAATAGTTCCATTAACTACTCGTTACGAGTGCCCATCCGTGTAATCACACCGAACAAGGATGTAACCGAGCTTTTACCTGGCCAACATTTCACTGCAACCGCACGAATTGTCCAGAGCAAGGAATCTCGGGTTGCAGCACTTGTCTTAATTGCACAAAAAGTTGTTGTCTCCACTAAAGCCTCCAGATGGGCCTTGGTGTTGGGTTCGATTCGCCGGGGCCTGCGCATTCATTCTGGCGACGGTGATTCAGGAGCATTAATTCCCGGCATGGTCCTGGGGGATACTTCAAAACAAAGTACAGAGTTTAAAGCTGCAATGAAAAGAAGTGGCTTGACTCATTTAGTTGCAGTCAGTGGTGCGAATTTCGCATTGGTCTCAGCATTTGTGTTATGGCTCATGCAATTCATATTCCCAACAATGAAATATCGACTATCAGCCACAGCGATTTCACTTATTGCATTTATCGCACTTGTTAGACCCTCACCATCTGTGCTTCGGGCCGCAGCAATGGCGGCAGTACTGCTTGTGGCTCAAGCCAGCAAAAGGGGAAGAGATTCACTTCCAGCACTTGGCTTTGCAATGGCTGCAGTAGTTTTGATAGATCCATGGCAAGCGCTAGATGCGGGCTTTGCGCTTTCAGTTCTGGCAACTGCTGGTTTACTTCTTTTTGCTCCGATATTAATTTCAACAATGAGCCGATTCATCCCTTTAAAAATCGCTCAGGCGCTAGCTCCGCCAATTGCCGCAGTTGTTTTCTGTTCACCAATCATTGTTGCTTTATCTGGATATTTAGCGCCAATGAGTATTGTGGCAAATGTATTGGCGGCTCCATTAGTTGCCCCTATAACAATCATTGGTTTTATAGCGGCAATCTTCTCACCCATTTTGCCTTTCCTTTCGGTTGTCCTTATTTGGTTTATTCGATTTCCTGCCGCAGCAATTGCCGCAATTGCCCATTGGGGATCCAGATTTCCAGTTCTCTCACTTAGTACTGGTAAGACAGGGTTTTTAATTGTTGCATTTGCGACGTTGCTATTTTTCTTGTTTAAGAAATGGTTCAAGCAGATTGCAATTTGCACTCTGATTATCTTGATGTCAATTACTTGGTTACAACGCTGGCCCGGAGGTGAATGGCAGATAGCAAACTGCGATATTGGTCAAGGTGATTCGATGGTTATAAACCTAGGAGCACATCGTGGTGTCGTTATCGATGTAGGTCCAGATGCAGAGTTAGAAGATCAGTGTTTAAAAAAGCTTGGAATTAATCAAATTCCGCTCCTGATTCTTTCTCACTTTCATGCAGATCACGTATCAGGGCTTCCCGGTGCGATTAAAAAGCGCAACGTTGCTCAGTTATGGATTAGCCCAAACGCCGAACCGATTATTGAAAGTTCAATGGTGCTTAGAAATTTGCCAGGGACAAAAGTGGTAACTGCAATTCGGGGAATGAGTGCACGGGTAGAAAATTTGACGATAAAGGTATTGTGGCCAACCCTTGCCGCAACCAGTTTTGAACAGATGCCGGGTGAAGGTTCTACTATTAATAATTCAAGTATTGCAACGCTGATTACGAGCAATGAATTTTCTATTTTTTCCGGCGGTGATTTGGAGCCACCGGTGCAACAACTCTTAGCTGCCGATGTTGGTTCTGTTGATATTTATAAGGTGTGCCATCATGGCTCTAAATATCAGGATTTAGATTTTATGAAGGCGCTGCGCCCCAAACTCTCCATAATTTCAGTAGGTGCCGGAAATACCTACGGCCACCCAGCGATACAAACCATAGATGCGCTGGCTAGACTCGGCTCTGAAGTTGTGCGAACTGATACCGACGGGGCTATTGCAGTACAAGTTAAAGCCCATCGATTAACAGTTCGAAAAGCTAAGGGCAGATTCAATCTAGTCAGATGGGGGTAGATAAGTTTATGAATAGTTTCTATCTCATCGTTGGCTCAGAGGCTGCTCTGGCCGATCGCGCCATGACAAAGTTAAATGAAGAGTTAAAAGAAGAAAAGTGCGAAGTCACAAATCTATTTGCAGCAGATGTGATAGTTGGAGATATCTCAGATGCGCTTGCACCTTCACTTTTTTCCCAACGCCGCGCATTGATTATTCGTGATTTGCAGGATTTAGCCGAAGAATGCCGCGACGAAATCACTCGTTATCTAAATTCACCTGATGCATCAACCACAGTAATTTTCATTCATAAGGGTGGAGTCAAAGGTAAAGCACTACTAGATGCAATTAAGAAGATTAAGCCTGAAATTATTCTCTGTGACCCAATCAAGAAGGAAGCCGAAAAAGAAGAGTTTGTAAGAAATCTCTTTCTTGATCTAAAGCGCAAGGCAACTCCGGGGGCGGTCAGTGCTTTAGTTGGCGCACTCGGAAATGATCTGCGAGAACTACAATCTGCAATCAGTCAGATTGCAGCCGATGCACCTGCTGGCGTAATCGATGAGTTAATCATTGATAAATTCCATCAAGGTAGAGTCGAGACAACGGGATTTGATGTCGCTGATGCAACAATTGATGGCAACTTATCTGGCGCTCTCATCGCACTTCGTAGCGCACTCGAAACAGGAACAGATCCAGTAATGATTACAAGTGCAATTGCATCTTCGCTTCGTTCACTGGCAAAAGTATCTGGTGTAAATCGCGGAGTTAAATCTTTTGAGTTAGCTGGCCAGTTAGGTATGGCGCCTTGGCAAATAGATAAAGCCCGGCGACAGCTCAACCGCTGGTCACCAGCCCAACTTGCCGACGCCGTAGGTGCTATTGCTCAAGCCGATGCTGAAGTAAAAGGCGCGGCCAGTGATCCGATATATGCGCTGGAAAAAGCCCTAACCCGTATCGCTTCACTTCAAAGGGGCTGATCTGACCAATTTGACCGTAGGGGTGCATTCTCCGTACCCTTAGCGTCTGCCCGAAGGAGCCAAAGCTTGGCGCCATGGGCTAAAAATGAACTGGAGTTACACGTGTACGCAATCGTTAAAGCTGGCGGCCATCAGGAGAAAGTGGCAGTTGGAGACACAGTTATCGTCGATCGTATCGATGCAGCTGTTGGCGCAACTGTTTCATTTCCTGCAGTGCTAGTAGTAGATGGTACATCTGTCACTACTGACCCAAAACTTCTCTCTGGCGTAAAGGTCACTGGCGAAGTTCTTGAAGAGACTAAGGGACCAAAGATTGACATCTTGCGTTACAAGAACAAGACAGGTCACCGTCGTCGCCAAGGTTTTCGCGCAAAGCAAACTCTTGTAAAAATTACCGCCATCAACGGCGCGAAGTAAGGGAAGAGGCACAATAAATGGCAAGTAAGAAGGGTGTCTCCTCGACACGTAACGGTCGCGATTCAAATCCACAGTACCTTGGCATCAAGCGCTTCGGTGGACAGGAAGTAAACGCTGGCGAGATCTTGGTCCGTCAACGTGGAACACATTTTCATCCAGGCAAGAACGTTGGACGCGGTAAGGACGACACACTATTTGCATTAGCAGCTGGTGCAGTTGAGTTCGGTCGCGCTCGCGGACGTCGCGTAGTGAATGTTGTGGTTCCGGTAGCTCTATAAAAGGTTTCTCTATAAAGGGCGAGCCGTAATCACACGGCTCGCTTTTTTATTTTCTGTACTGAAGGGAGTTCATGAC
>WLCU01000018.1 GCA_009705165.1 Actinomycetota bacterium
AAGAGGTCGATGGTTCGAGTCCATCTAGGCCCACCCCGCTCTCAAACGGGGACCTAGCTCAATTGGTAGAGCACCGCCTTTGCAAGGCGGGGGTTAGGGGTTCGATTCCCCTGGTCTCCACGTTATGACAACTACAGCGACGCTACATACATCACTCGGTGACATTGTCATCGAGCTATTTCCTAACCACGCACCAAAAACTGTTGCAAACTTTGTTGAGTTAGCAACTGGTGCAAAAGAGTGGACTGATCCACGTACAGGAAATAAAACAACTGCAAATCTTTATGACGGAACAATTTTTCACCGCGTCATTGATGGCTTCATGATTCAAGGTGGAGATCCACTTGGTCAAGGAACCGGCGGACCTGGTTACCGATTCGCAGATGAATTTCACGGAGAGTTAGTTTTTGATCGTCCTTATATCTTGGCAATGGCAAACTCTGGCCCAGGAACAAATGGTTCACAGTTCTTTATCACCGTTGCTCCAACAACGTGGCTAAACCGCAAGCATTCAATCTTTGGAGAAGTTAAAGATTCTGCTAGCCAGGCAGTAGTTGATGCGATTGCTAAAGCAAAGACAGGTGCGCAAGATAAGCCTGCAACACCAATCACAATCAACAGCGTCACTGTTGCTTAAACGTTCAGCCACCTACACATTAATCGCAGCTATCTGCGGTGCATACCTGCTGCAGCTAGTTGTTCCATCAATTGAAATTCATTTAGTTTTACCCAACATTGATTATTTAAAATCAACCAACGAGTGGTACAGATTATTTACTGTAGCTCTAGTTCACTCAGGTTTATTGCACTTAGGTTTTAACATGTATGCACTGATGGTTTTAGGAAATCCGCTAGAAGCGGCATTTGGAAAAAATAAACTTTTAATCATCTTTTTTGTTTCACTGCTAACCGGTTCACTTACTTCTACTTTTTTAGCATCAGCATCTAGCTACTCAGTTGGTGCATCTGGTGCAGTCTTTGGTTTATTCGGCGCGCTTGCAGTTGTTGGTAAAAGAATTGGCGCAGACACACGTTCAATATTTGTAATCATCGCCATTAACTTTGCAATTGGTTTTGTTTTAGGTGGGATCGATTGGCATGCCCACCTAGGTGGATTAATTGGCGGCGTTATTACAGCGCAATTAATCCTTAATAAACGATAAAGAGTTATCCACAGGTTTTACCCACAGTGTGGATTGAATTACAACCGTGTAATTAGTTAGCGCCAGCGGGTGGCGAGAGTGAAACCAACACCGATAAAGCTGAAGCCAATAATCATGTTCCAGGCACCGATATTTGGCACTGGATACCTAGTCTGAGTGACATAGAAGATTACGATCCAAAATAGGCCGATCAAGAAAGCAGTCACCATGGTTGGAGCAAGCCACTTTGGGCTCTCCAGCGGCGCGTGAGGGGTTTCGACCACAACTTCCTGGCTGTGAGCGCGCTGTTGAACGACTTTCTTGCGGAGCTTTGATTTAGGCATACGCGAAAGATACACCATGAGCAAGAATGCTCCTATGGCCACCAAGATCCTTGTCGTCGACAACTACGACTCCTTCGTCTTCAACTTGGTTCAGTACTTAGCGCAACTAGGCGCTGAATGCACGGTTGTCCGAAACGATGCTGTTGTCGCCGAAGATGCCGCCAACTATGACGGCGTGCTTATTTCGCCAGGACCTGGAACACCAGAACGAGCTGGCGTGAGTATTGCAATGATTAAGTTTTGCGCCGAGAAAAAAATTCCATTATTTGGTGTTTGTTTAGGACACCAGGCAATTGGTGTTGCCTTTGGTGCAACAGTTTCGCGCGCCCCAGAACTTTTGCATGGAAAAACTTCATTAGTACATCACCAAGGTCAAGGTGTTCTTGTTGATTTGCCATCACCATTTACCGCAACCCGTTATCACTCACTGTGTGTAGAACGTGACACGGTGGGTTCAGAGTTAGAAATTACCGGCGCAACAGAATCCGGAATTGTTATGTCTATGCGCCACCGAACTTTGCCAATCGAAGGTGTTCAGTTTCATCCAGAATCTGTATTAACCGAACACGGACATCAAATGTTGGCTAACTGGTTAACGGTGTGCGGTGATAAAAACGCAAAAACAAAAGCTGTTGGTTTATCACCAGTGGTAAATGCTTAAGGCGCTTTATTAACAGTTATAGTTACTGACTTACCAATGGTTTGTGTTGTTCCAGCATCAGGTGCTTGACGAATAACAATTCCAATTGGCTGATTTGCATCGTAAGCTTCAATTTCATTGACGAGGAAACCCGCTTGAACAAGAAGTGTTCTGGCTTGAATCGCATCAGTGCCAATTAATAAAGGAACTTCGATTTGACCACTTGCAATCTGTAAAACAACACCACTACCTGCTGTAATCGTTGAACTTGGTTCAGGTGTTACTTGCAAAACAGTTCCAAGTGGTTCATCTGATGGAACCGCTTCGGTGCGCGAAACAACTAAACCAACCGCGGCAAGTGCTGCGCGTGCGTCAATAAGGGACATGCCTACTAAATCAGCCGGAACAATTGCATCTCCAGGGCCATCAGAAATCGTTAACACAACACCAGAACCTTTTTGTGCCCTAGTTGTTGCTAAAGGAATCTGACTTGCTACTCGATCGCGAGGAATTCGCGCATCATGTGCACGTTGGATTGTGACCACATAATCCTTCAACATCACCTGTGCATCGGCTTGTGTAAGACCAACAACGTTTGGAATCTGAGGAAACGTTGACGAGTCAGCTGATGGACGCGCAATAAATAGACCGGTAGCCACCAGGCCTACGGTGACCACAGAACTTAAGGCCCCAATTAATAGTTTACGACGAGAGATTTTTACTTTTGGAATTGTTGTAGTTAGAGCTTGACCAGTTCCCACTTTGAAAAGATCATCCAACATCAACCCAGCTGATTGATATCGATCCTCAGGTTTCTTTGAAAGTGCCACAGAAAGAATTACATCAATTCCTTCAGGAAGCTCAGGTTGAAGCTTGCTTGGAACAACAAATACACCTGATACATGTTGGTAGGCGATTGACACAGGTGTATCTCCAGTAAATGGAGGTTTACCCGTTAATACTTCATATAACAAACAACCCGTTGAATAAATATCACTGCGTAAATCTGCAATTTCACCCAAAGCTTGCTCCGGGGATAAATATTGAGCAGTTCCAACAATGTTCCATGTACTAGTTAACGTTGCACCTAAATCAGCCAACGCACGAGCAATTCCAAAATCCATCACTTTTACGTCGCCTTGATCAGTAATCATGATGTTTGCAGGTTTGATATCGCGGTGCACAATTCCACGCTCATGTGAATATTCAAGCGCGGCTAAAATTCCCTCACCGATTTCAAGTGCACGCTTTAGTGGCACACGTTCGCCTTTATGAATTAAATCGCGCAAAGTGTGGCCAGAAACCAACTCCATAACTATGTATGGAGCAGGTTCTTCACCAGAGTCATAAACAGCAACAATTCCTGGATGATTTAAACCCGCAGCAGCCAAAGCTTCTTTTCGAAAGCGGGCCACAAAAGATGGGTCACGCGCTAAATCACTGCGCAAGACTTTTACTGCAACCTGGCGCGCTAAACGAATATCTTCGGCGATATAAACATCAGCCATCCCACCAGTGCCAATCATTTGCCCCAGTTTGTAGCGATCGCCCAGCAGCGTATTAATCATTTCGCCGCCCCCAGAAGTTCGTTTAAAACAACTTCCTCAGTTGTTATATCTGCAATAACGACCGTGACATTATCTGGGGCATCATTTATATATGTTGCATCAATAAGAGCTTTAACCGCTTCAGCTTTATCTGATTTTTTCAACAGTGATTTGATCTCTTTTTCAGTTAAAACACTGGACAAACCATCACTACAAACCAAGAAACGATCTTTCGGCTTTACGTCATACATCTGTAAAACCGGCGTTACAGTTCCCTGACCCATTAGAGCTTGAGTTAACACTGAGCGCTGTGGATGGTCGGCAACATCTGATTGCGATATTGCACCTTGATCAAGAAGTTCTTGAATAACTGTATGGTCATTGCTGAGTTGTTCTAAGGTATTTCCGCGCAATCTATAACACCGAGAATCACCAACGTGCAAAAGCGCAACTGATTTATCGATTAACAATAAAGCGGTAAGCGTTGTTCCCATTCCACGTAACTCAACGGCTTCATCGGCATACTCACCAATTTCAGAATCAATAGTAAATAGCGAGTTAAGTAAAAGATCTTCCGTTGAATCGAAATCTATTTCCGGATTAGTTAAAATTGGGGCAAGTTTTTGAAGAGTTTGAATCGCAATACGTGAAGCGACTTCTCCAGCTGCATGTCCACCCATTCCATCGGCAACCGCGATTAGCTGGCCAGAAACAAATGCAGAGTCTTCGTTTCCGCTTCGGTGTAAACCGTCAGCCGATAGCGCACTGCTCTGGAAATAAAATGCGCTCATGGGAGTAAGCCTAACGCCTGTTAATCTTTAATCATGAAAATTTATGCCCACCGTGGAGCCTCGATAGATTTCCCAGAAATGACGATGGACGCCTATAAAGCTGCCGTTGATCAAGGAGCCGATGGCATGGAGTGCGACGTTCGACTGACAAAAGACAACCAGATGCTTTTGTGGCATGACGCCGATATGAAACGTACCGCCGGTTATGCCGGTCGCATTGCCGAGATGACGTACCTTGAAATTAAAGAACATTACCCACAAGCTATTTTGTTAGAAGATTTATTAACTCTTGCAAAAGAAAACAAAAAAGAGCTTGCTATTGAAACCAAACACCCGGTTCCTCAAGGAAGTGCGGTCGAGAAGAAAGTTCTTGAACTTCTTGATCAAGATGAGCCAAACGCCGATGTTGTTCTAATGTCTTTTTCATGGCTAGCGATTGAAAATATTAGAAAGATCAATCCAGAACAAAGAACCGTGGCTTTGTTGGAAGATAAATTCAATTACATGATGAGACGTTTCACATCAGCGCCTATTTTGGGTCCGAGTGTTGAATACCTACGCTCAAATCCAGAAATGACCCATCAGAGCAAGCCTTTATATGTGTGGACCGTTGATGATGGCGACGATATGCGCTTTTGTTTAGAAAATGGTGTTGAGGTCTTAATTACAAATAACCCGTCATATGCACGCAAGGTGCTCGGGTATCATTAGTCAGTGAGCACATATGCATATCTGGGACCAAAAGGAACATTCACCGAAGCTGCTCTAAAAAAGATCACTTCCTCCAATGATTCTTTAATCCCTTATGCAAATGTAACTGCCGCCCTTGATGCGGTACGAGTTGGTAAAGCACACTTTGCTTTAGTACCAATTGAAAACTCAGTTGAAGGTGTTGTTGCACGCACTCTTGATGAACTGGCAACCGGAACCCCACTTTCAATTGTTGGCGAAGTTACTTTGCCGGTTTCTTTCGCACTTATGACCAAGCGCGACACCACAGATATTCGACGTATTGCAACACACCCTCATGCCGAAGCCCAGTGCCGTGCATATATCGCAGCTAATTACCCAGATGCTGAATTAATCGCAACAGCTTCAACTGCAGCAGCAGCTGAAGCAATCGGCCGTGGAGAATTTGATGCAGCGATTGCAGCCCCTGTCGCCGCTGCGCATTACGGCTTAACTGTCATCGCCGATAACATCGGTGATATCGTCGGCGCAGTTACACGATTTGTTTTAGTCTCAAAGCCAGCAAATCCACCTAAGGCAACAGGGTTCGACCGCACATCCTTAGCGGTCTTTATCGGCATCGACCACGCAGGTGCGTTGTTAGATATTTTGACTGAATTTGCCAAGCGCGACGTGAACTTAACTTTTATTCAATCACGTCCAACTGGTCGCGAACTCGGCCACTACCATTTCATTATTGATGCCGAGGGCCACGTTAACGACGCTCCAGTGAAGGAGACAGTCGAAGCGCTGCGAGCTATCTGTGAAGATATTCGTTTCCTTGGTTCATACCCACGAGAAAAGGCCGGCAAATGATCGACATTAAATTTATTCGTGACAATGCCGATGTAGTTCGCGCATCACAAATTGGACGCGGGGAAGATGCTTCAGTTGTTGATCAAATCATCGCGATAGATGAAATCCGCCGTGAAGCAATTGAAAAGTTTGAAAAACTGCGCGCAGAACAAAATCTCTTATCTAAATCAGTGGGCGCAGCTAAAGGTGATGAAAAAAGCGCACTTCTTGAAAATGCTAAAGAGCTTGCAAATAAAGTAAAAGAGGCAGATTCAAAAAGAGCCGAAGTTGAAGATCAAACCAAAGCTTTAGTTATGCAGCTTTCAAATATTTTAGATCCAGATGCTCCAATTGGCGGAGAAGCCGACTTTGTTGTTCTTGAACATGTTGGAACCCCACGCGTTTTTGATTTCGAACCAAAAGATCATGTTGAGCTTGGAAAACTATTAGGTGCAATTGATACCGAGCGCGGTGCAAAAGTTGCCGGATCTAGGTCTTATTACTTAACCGGCTCTGGCGCTTTATTAGAGTTCGCACTTGTTAACTACGCAATTTCATCTGCGCTTAAGTCAGGTTTTGTCCCAGTTATCCCACCAGTACTTGTTAATCCAGCGGCAATGGAAGGCACTGGTTTTCTTGGACAGGCCGCCGAAAATGTTTACCGCATCGAAAAAGATGATGTCTATTTAGTTGGAACATCTGAAGTTCCATTAGCTGCGATGCATATGGATGAGATTTTGTCAGGGGATAAACTCCCAATGCGTTATGCCGGATACTCATCATGTTTTCGTCGTGAAGCTGGAACGTATGGAAAAGATACGCGCGGAATTATCCGTGTTCACCAGTTCGATAAAGTCGAAATGTTTTCTTTCTGCCATCCAGATCAGGCCAAGGAAGAACACCAACGTATTTTGCAATGGGAAAAGGATTTCCTTAATGCAATGGAGATCCCATACCGAGTTATTGATGTGGCATCAGGAGATCTGGGATCTAGCGCTAACCGTAAATTTGACTGTGAAGCTTGGGTTCCAACCCAGAACGCTTATCGCGAAGTAACAAGTACATCTAACTGCACTGAGTTCCAGGCGCGTCGATTAAACATCCGCTACAAGGATGCCGAAGGTACAAAAGCAGTTGCCACACTTAATGGAACGTTAGTTGCGATTCCACGCATGATTGTTGCGATTCTTGAAAACCATCAAAATGCGGATGGAAGCGTAAATATTCCAAAGGCATTGCAGCCATTTCTTGGTAAAGAACGATTTGAGTTGGTGTGAGTAAACGCCCAAAACTAATTGCAACAGATTTAGATGGCACCATCGTTCAACATGACGGAACAATAACTCAACGAACAATTGACGCTTTTACTAAAGCTCATTCTTTGGGCATTCAAATTTACTTTGTTACAGGCCGCCCACCACGTTGGATGAATGAAATCCGTGATGCTTTTGGTTTTGGCGAAGCAATATGTGGAAACGGTGCGATGTTGTATGACTTGAGAAATCGCGAAGTTACCGAAGAATGGTTAATTTCAAAAGAAGATCAAATTGAAGTAGCTCGTCGTATGCGTAGTGCAATTCCTCAAATATCTTTTGCAATTGAAACTCATGATTACTATCACCGAGAAAAATCTTACATTCCGCGCTGGGACATAGGCCTAGATAATGTTGGTGTAGAAAAAATTGAAGATGCGGCAAAAGGGCCAATATTTAAGATGTTAGCCAGATGCAGTGGCGGAGAACTAACCTCAGATGAAATGTTAGAAGTAGCATTAAAGGAATTAGACGGACTCGTAACAGTTACGCATTCAAACCCAGTTGAATCACTACTTGAAATTTCTGCACTCGGAATATCTAAAGGAACAACCCTTGCAAAAGTTGCAACCCGTTTAGGAATTGACGCAGCAGATTGCGTTAGCTTTGGTGATAACCCAAATGATTTCCCAATGTTGCAATGGTGTGGACGTTCATATGCCATGGCCGATGGACACCCTGACGGAATCAAATATGCAACTGATGTCGCGCAATCACACCACCTAGATGGCGTGGCAATGGTTATTGAAAAACTGCTAGATCTGCCCGCCTAATATCTGACCGATTTTTGACTAGGCCGGTTTTCAGGTAGCCTCTCCCACGGAGGGCTCGCATAGCGGCCGAGTGCACCGGTCTTGAAAACCGGCAAACGAAAGTTTCGTGGGTTCAAATCCCACGCCCTCCGCCAGTTTTCTTTAAGCCTGTGGCTGAGTTCATAGCCCATACGCAGGGCTACTCCTAGCCGAAAATTCACTCCAAGAGGACACTTACGCCTTAGTGATTTAATTTCTCTAGAGGAGACCAGCGCATGTCAGGTGTTTTTTCACCAACGAGAGCAAAGATTAAAGAGCGCACACTGCGCACAGATAAGTGGTGGTTACAACCACTTCTTACTTTCGGTGTTCTTTTCTCATTCATTATTTATGCAACGTTTCGCGCTTTTGAAAACGATAATTACTTTACAGAACCTTTAATCTCTCCTTTTTATTCACCATGTTTATCTGAAGCATGTGTTCCTGGCTCAACAATTTTTGGATTCACACCTGTAAGTGCGCAGATTCTTAACTTTGCCTTATCCCCAGCTCTAATTATTTTGATCTTCCCACTTGGTTTCCGCATGACATGTTATTACTATCGCAAGGCTTACTACCGTGCGTTCTGGCTATCACCACCAGCTTGTGCAGTTGCTGAACCACATGAAAAGTACAGTGGGGAAACTAAAGCTCCACTTATTTTACAGAATGCACACCGCTGGTTTTTCTACGCAGGTTTAGTATTCAATGTTTTCTTAACCTATGACGCGATTATTTCTTTCAAAAACGAACAAGGCCAATGGGGACACATGAGTGTTGGGTCATTGGTTCTTCTTGTTAGCTCATCGCTTTTATGGTTCTACTCATTGTCATGTCACACATGTCGCCACACCGTTGGTGGACGTTTGAAGCATTTTTCAAAGCACCCAGTGCGTTACAAGCTTTGGACATGGGTTTCAATTCTTAACCACAAGCACCAACAGTTCGCTTGGTACTCACTTGCAGCTGTGGCATTTGCCGACATCTATGTTCGCCAAGTTGCATCTGGCGCCTGGACAAACTTCTACTTCTTCTAAAGGAAATCGAATATGACATTAGAACGCCATAACTACGACGTCCTCGTAATTGGAGCAGGTGGTGCAGGTTTACGTGCAGCAGTTGAAGCCCGTGAAGCAGGATTGCGTGTAGCAATCATCTGTAAATCATTATTCGGCAAGGCCCATACCGTGATGGCAGAAGGTGGCGCCGCTGCATCTATGGGAAACGTTAATGACAATGACAATTGGATGGTGCACTTTCGCGACACAATGCGCGGCGGAAAATTCCTTAACCATTACAGAATGGCAGAACTACACGCCAAAGAAGCACCAGATCGCATCTGGGAGCTAGAAGTATGGGGCGCGCTCTTTGATCGCACCAAAGAAGGAAAGATTTCTCAACGCAACTTTGGTGGACATGAATATCCACGCCTTGCACACGTTGGTGACCGAACCGGCCTTGAATTAATTCGAACAATGCAACAGCGCATCGTTGCTTTGCAACAACAAGATGGTCGCGATTTTGGCGACATGGAAAGTCACATCAAAGTATTTGCAGAGTTAACAATTACAGATATTTTGAAAGAAAACGGAAAAGTTTCTGGCGCATATGGATACTGGCGTGAAAGCGGTTCCGAAGTTTTATTTGAAGCACCGGCAGTCATTATTGCAACTGGTGGAGTTGGAAAAACTTTCAAAATTACTTCTAACTCCTGGGAAGGCACAGGCGATGGCCATGCACTTGCCCTGAAAGCTGGCGCAAATCTTGTTGACATGGAGTTCTTACAGTTTCACCCAACAGGAATGGTCTGGCCACCTTCTGTTCGAGGAATTTTAGTAACTGAGTCAGTTCGCGGTGAAGGCGGAGTTCTTACAAACACCAATGGCGAACGCTTTATGTTTAATTACATTCCAGAAGTATTTAAAAAGATGTATGCCGACAATCCTGAAGAAGCAGATCGTTGGTATACAGATCAAGATAACAACCGACGTCCGCCAGAACTATTGCCACGCGATGAAGTTGCGCGCGCAATTAACACTGAAGTTAAAGCTGGACGCGGTACCGAACACGGTGGCGTTTTCTTAGACGTATCTAAGCGTTTATCTGCCGAAGTCATTAAAAAGCGACTTCCATCTATGTGGCACCAGTTCTACGAATTAGCCGGAGTTGACATTACAAAAGAGCCAATGGAAGTTGGACCAACATGTCACTACGTTATGGGTGGTGTTGAAGTAGAACCAGATACTGCAGCCGCAGTCGGCGTTCCAGGATTATTTGCTGCCGGTGAAGTTGCTGGCGGAATGCACGGTTCAAACCGTCTAGGTGGAAACTCACTGACAGATCTTTTGGTATTTGGTCGTCGCGCCGGTGCTGGAGCTGCTGAATATGTAAAGAGCAGTGGTAAAAACCCAGTTAGTGATGCTGCAATTACTGCCGCTGCAGCCAAGATTCAAGCACCATTTGATCGTGCGGGCGGAGAAAACTCATACTCCTTACACGCCGAACTTCAAGAAGTTGCTCATAATCTTGTTGGAATTATCCGAACAGGCACCGAGCTACAAGATGCAATTGAAAAGATTGCAGATATTAGAAAGCGAAGTGCAAATGTTTCTGTAAGTGGTGGACGAAAGTTCAACCCTGGTTTCCACTTAGCTTTTGATTTAGACAACATGTTATTAGTTGCCGAGAGCACTGCAAAGTCTGCAATTAAACGTGAAGAATCACGCGGTGGACACACACGCGATGATTTCCCAGGAATGAATAACAAATGGCGACAAATTAACCACATCGCATCATTTGATGGCACACAAGTAAATGTTCGCGAACAAGCTCTACCAATGTTGCCTAAAGAACTCTTTGATCTCTTTGATGTTCATGAGTTGGAGAAATACATGACACCGGAAGAAATTGCGAAAGGCGGTTCCAACTAATGGCGCGCAAACTTAATCTTCGCATTTGGCGTGGAGACTCAACATCTGGTGAGTTAAAAGATGTTCAAGTAGATGTCAACGAGGGCGAAGTTGTTCTCGATGTAATTCACCGCGTACAAGCTACCCAAATGGGCGATTTAGCGGTTC
>WLCU01000019.1 GCA_009705165.1 Actinomycetota bacterium
CATTTCAACTGTCCAACGCCCAATGCCCCAAAGCGATGTTAACTTGTCATAAATTTCTTGATCATCGTGAATCTCATCGATTGTGTCAATTGGAATTGATTTATCCATGACGGCAGTTGCTAAACCTTTAATTGTGCGTGCCTTTGCACCAGAAACGCCAATTTCACGCAGAGTCAGATCATCAACTTTAATGAGCTTTTTTGCATTAATAGAGCCTTTGCAGAGATCTACCAATCGAGCATGAATCGTTTCTGCAGCCTTGGTAGCTAACTGTTGTGAAATTACAGAACTAACTAGAGACTCAAAATGAGTTTCAGTTCGTTCCGTGCGACCAATTGTGCAGAGCGGTCTACGGTCAATAAGTGGTGCAAATTTCTTATCCATCTGAGCAACTTCAGCGACAATGCGTCGCATCTTTTGTGCAGAGTGGGTTGCCATTAATTACAGTGAGAAAGTTGGGTATTCATCAGTTACTAGTAGGAATGCATATCCTGCAATTCGATTCCAGTAAGCGATTGTTCCGACAACGCCTTCGGCGCACCATTCTGGATAGTTTCCAGTTAATACGACATTAACCCAAGCGAAGATTGTTAAGAAGAATGCATAAATAGCATAAACAACTCCCACCACATAAAGCGGCAAAGCTAGAAGCCACTTCACAAGCGGTAAGTATCGATTAAGTGCCTTGGGATCAACTTCAGGAAAAGTAACACTGACAACATCATTTTCTTCTAATGAAGGATATTCATCAGTTAAAACTAGTAGGTATGCGTCAACTCGTGTTGATAGAGCTATGAACGCTTCATTAAAAGCTAATAGGTAACTTGGGTAGGCCTGGCGAAAAATAATTGAAAGCGCGACTGGAACAACTAAAAATCCTGTAGCCCACGATGATTGTTGAAATTCTGCTTGGGTAGCAAATGATGCGACAAAGATCGCCATTGGTACGACAAGGATGATGCGAAACAGCGCAGTAATTCGGTTTCGCTCGGTCAGTGATACATCTATTTGGGTTTCAATTTGATTGCTCATGGCCGCCAATTTACCCCCTAACTACGCTTATCTATTGCTTATTGCAGTACCCATGCCGTATTTTGCAGTCTCTTGCAGGAATATTTGCAGGTTTTACAGAGAAACCGGAGATTGTGTGGCGGGCATCAAAGAGGTTGCTGAAGAAGCAGGAGTCTCTACTGCAACAGTTTCTCGCGCTTTGCGTGGACTTCACCACGTCAATCCAGGAACTAGATCCAAAATCATTGCTGCTGCGGAAAAATTAGATTACCCATTAACGCCACTGCGCCAAATTTCACAGACTGGCCGCACAAATAGCGTTGGTGTTGTTGCGCCATATATTTCACGTTGGTATTTCTCACAAGTTATTAGCGGCGCCGAGCAAGCTTTACGTGAAGCCGGCTTAGATTTATTGCTCTACAACTTTAGTCAGATGAAAGGTCGCGAAAGACTTTTCCAGCACCAACTTTTAAAGGGCCGCGTAGATGCCCTCATTGTTATTTCATTGCCACCAACAGTTGAAGAGTTTGATTCAATGCTTAGCCTTGGAATACCAATTGCACTGGTTGGAATGGATCACCCACAATGTGCTTCAGTTAAAATCGATGATATTGCTGGTGCACGTTCTGCAACTCAACATCTAGTAAATCAGGGCCATAAGAAAATCGGGCTAATGTCTGGTCGCCCTGACGACCCCTTTAATTTCAGCGTTCCGCAAGATAGACGTAAAGGATTCATGCAAGTCCTTGCAGAAAATTCTTTGGAGTGGCTACCGCAGAGAGAAGTGCATGGTGACTTCACGATGCACACTGCCGCACGAGCGATGGATGATTTATTAGCAAGACCTAATCGCCCCACTGCAATTTTTTGCGAATCTGATGAAATGGCTTTGGGGGCCATGCAAGCATTGCGGCGCCATGGTTTAAAAGCACCAGATGACATTTCAATCGTAGGTTTTGATGGCCATGAAATGGCAGAGTTTTCCGAACTAACAACTATCGAGCAGCCCGTTCAATTAATGGGAGAGATGGCAGCTTGGTCAATTATGGAACGGTTACGAAAACCCACCATTGAGCCACCTTCTCTTGTTTTGCCAACAACTTTGGTTGTGCGAAATTCAACCCGGCGAATAACTGCTGAAGAGGCTTAGTTTTAACCTCTTTCAATAATCACCGAGCTCACGGTAGCCTTGCCGCCATGTCCGATAACAATGTTGTTGCGCCCGCGCTTAGCGAACTGCTAACTCACCACTCTGAAAAATGGCGTGGCTTCTCGGCAGATATCTTGCCTCTTCCAGTAATGGAGATGGACTTTCCAATCGCGCAGCCAATCAAAGATGTTTTACTTGAAATGGTTTCACATTCAGATTTAGGTTATTTAGGCTCAGTTCCTGAACTAGCCGAAGGTTTTGCGCAGTTTTGTTCTAACCGTTGGGGTTGGCAGATCGATAAATCACAGTTAAGAATCGCCGCAGATGTTGGCGTAGGCGTTGTCGAAACTTTGCGTGTATTTACTAATCCGGGCGATCGCATACTCATAAATTCACCGGTCTACCAAAATTTTTACAGCTGGATTAAGGAAACTCGATTAGAAACTATCGATGTTCCTTTTGATTATGTTGGTTCGACAAGTGATGACCACAATGCCTGGAGTTTAGATTTAACCGCCGTTGAAAAAGCCTATGCATCTGGCATCAAAGTACATCTGCTTTGTTCACCACACAATCCGCTAGGACGGGTTTATTCAAAAGATGAGCTAAATTGCTTTGCAGATTTAGCTAAGAAGTATGATGTATTAGTAATTAGCGATGAAATTCATTCACCACTTGTATACAAGAGCAAAGATTTTATTCCGTTTCTCGCCCTCAGCGACAATGCGCGAGAAGTTGGAGTCACAGTTACTTCGGCTTCAAAGGGCTGGAATATCGCTGGCTTGAAATCCGCCATCATTATTTCTCAAGATGAAGCAATTAATGAAAAATTAAAGTTAATGCCACCGGCAGTGCATTTTCGTTCATCAATCTTGGGAGCATTTGCATCGGCTGCAGCATTTAGTTCAGGTGAAACTTGGCTGGATTCTGTTATTGCGCATTTAGATCAAAACCGCCGAATGATTAAAGATTTGTTGTCGGCAAAACTTCCTTCGGTTAAGTATCACCTTCCCCAAAGCAGTTATGTAGCTTGGTTGGATTTGAGCGAACTTAATTTGGGCGAAAATCCAGCACAAACTCTGATAGAGCGTGGAAAAGTTGCATTTAATCCAGGTCATATTTACGGCGCGCAAAGTTCCCAATTCGTGCGTATGAATTTTGCAACAAGTCCAACGATTATCACTGAGGCAATTGATCGCATTGTGAAAAGCCTTTAATGTCGGCTCCTCAATACGACGTAACAATTGTCGGTGGCGGGCACAATGGTTTAGTCGCAGCAACTTATTTAGCTAAAGCTGGCAAATCAGTATTAGTACTAGAAGCTAACAGCGAAGTCGGGGGAGCAACGGCAAGCGTGCGTGCATTTCCGGAATTTGATGCACATCTATCTCGTTATGCATACCTCGTATCTTTATTACCTGATGAGATAGTTCAAGATTTGGGTTTAGATTTTCATACTCTCTCGCGGAAAGTTTCAAGCTATACGCCCTATTCACGCGATGAAAAGGCGTTAGGACTCTACGTTGCTCGGGAGTGGGATAAAGAAACAGAAGATTCCTTTTTGCTCTTAGATCCAACTGGAGCAGAGTGGCAAGCTTGGCAGGATTTTTACAATGAGATTGCCGTATTCGCTAAGAAAATAGCCCCAACTATGTTGCAGCCTCTTAAGACGCGAAGTGAATTAAAGGAACTCATTGGAATGCCAGATGTTTGGGATTACCTCATGGAACGCCCAATTGGTGAAGTTATCGAGGCGAGATTTAAAGATGATGTTGTGCGCGGAGTCATTTTCACTGATGCCTTAGTTGGAACTTTTGCATCTGCGCAAGATTTACAGGCAAATATTTGCTTTTTGTACCACCTGATTGGAAACGGAACCGGTGAATGGAAAGTTCCACGTGGAGGAATGGGCGCAATCGTTAAAGAGTTAAAACGTGTTGCAGTTCAAGCAGGCGTTGAAATTAAAGTTAATTCCAGAGTAAGTTCAATTAAAACGAGCGAAAACAGTGCAACAGTTAAATTAGAAGATGGCACTGAAATTAATTCAGAATACATTTTATGTAACGCCGCTCCTCAAACGCTTGCGAAGTTACGTGGCACCAGCGCACCGAAAAGTTTGCCTGGCGCACAGATGAAGATCAATATTTTACTGAAAGCTTTACCTGCACTTAAATCTGGTGTAGATCCGCAACTTGCATTTTCAGGAACCTTTCACGCTAATGAGTTTTACTCAACTTTTGATTCGGCGTATAAGGATGCACAAAATGGAAAATTGCCCGAAAAGCTGCCCATTGAGATGTATTGCCACACTTTGACGGACCCATCAATTCTTAGCAAAGAACTACAAGATGCTGGCTACCAAACTCTGACTATTTTTGGTTTCCACACACCCGCTGAGCTATTTGATGCAGACAATGAGGCAACAAAGGCGGCAGCCTTAAAGGCTGCATTGGTATCACTTAATGAACTGCTTGTTGAACCTATCGAAAATGTGATTGCTGCAATCGAAGTTAAATCACCCTTAGATATTGAAGGCGAAATAGGACTTCCTCGAGGAAATATTTTCCACAAAGATCTAAGTTTTCCTTTTAGGGAAGATAATCAAACTCCAGGCTGGGGCGTTGAAACAGATGACCCTCGAATTTTTATTTGTGGAGCTGGAGCAATCCGTGGTGGCGGAGTGAGCGGAATTCCTGGTCACAATGCTGCGATGGCAGTGTTACAAGCTTCGGCATAGACTTAATTCATGAACCATCCTGAGACAACTGCAATTACTGCTGGCCGCCCACCCGTTGAAGGTGATGCTCCACTTAATCCATCGGTAGTTCTTACTTCGACGTTTCACTCTGGTGGGCCGATTGGATATGGTCGATATGGAAATCAAACGTGGACTGCACTAGAAGAAGCAATTAGCGAACTTGAAGGTGGTCAAACACTTGCATTTTCATCTGGCATGGCCGCGATAAGCGCCGTATTTTCAATTCTTCCTATTGGCGCACCAATAGTTGCTTCCAATCAAGGGTATAGCGGTGTGATGAGTCTTTTAAATTCCTTCCATGCAAGTGGGCGATTAGAAGTTCGATTTGTTGATGTTGTTAATACCGATGAAGTAATTGCTGCCATGAAAGGCGCTGCACTTGTTTGGTTAGAGTCACCAACTAATCCCTGTCTTGATGTCGCAGATCTACCAGCACTTATTGCAGCTGCTAAAAAATTAGGAATTGGGGTAGCGGTCGATAACACATTTGCCACTCCGCTAGTTCAAAACCCTTTAGCTATGGGCGCCGATATTGTGATGCACTCAGTTACTAAGTTCTTATCTGGCCATAGTGATGTGCTTATGGGTTCGTTGTCTACAAATGATCCCGCGCTTTTAAAACGTTTACATGATTCACGTAGTTTTAATGGCTCAATCCCAGGCCCTTTTGAAGCTTGGCTAGCCCTACGTGGATTACGCACTTTCCCACTTCGCTTCAATAAGTCTCAAGAAAACGCCAAAGAGCTTGTGGTTCGTCTGCAAGGACATTCAAAAATCACACGCGTCAGGTATCCAGGCTTTGGTGCAATTGTCTCCTTTGAAGTTGATGGCACTGCCGAACAAACTCAACAGGTGTGTGACTCTTCAAAAATGATTGCACATGCAACAAGTTTGGGCGGAGTTGAGTCATTATGGGAGCGCAGGAGGCGTTGGCCAATTGAAAGCTCTTCCGTTCCAGAACAGTTGATTCGCTTATCAGTTGGTTGTGAGCATGTTGATGACATTTGGGACGACATCAAGCAAGCACTTTCGGCTATCTAAAGCGCAAACTACTAAATGAGAGTATTTTTATCTCATGGTTAAAGCATTTCGCCGAGTAATCGCAGCGATCACAGTTGCTGTCTTGGCGTTTCGCGCCGTTGGCTCGTTCCTTTCTTGGATAGAACACCAAGAGGATTCTGCAGCTGACACTTGGATCGATGAAGACGAATTCGAAGATGTCTGATTCAACCTACATCGCTGGTACATGCAATATTGGTGAAAAAGAAATCCGACGTAGGCAACTAGTAGCTGTAATAGGTGCGATTCTTTCATTAGTTTCACTCATCGGATTTATCTCAACAGATTCAACCAGAAGTGTTCGTCTTGGAATTTTCTTGCCATTGATGATTGCAGCAGTAGGTTTTGTGCAATCTCGAAGTAAATTTTGTTTGGCTTATGGCTTTGCAGGAACTTTTAATTTTGGAAAATTAGGTGATTTGTCACGTGTTAGCGATCCAGTAAGCAAGGCAGCTGATCGTGCAACCGCTCTAAGAATTCTGACGAAATCATTTTTACTTGCAGCTATAGCGACAGCGGTGGTTGTAGTACTACCCTTGTAGGTATGAAGATACAAATTCATACACGCAATTCAGAATTAGCCGAAGATTTTAGAGAGATAGCTGAAGAAAAACTCAACTCAATGGAACGTTTTGGCGTTGTCATTGATCGCGTTGAAGTTGAAGTTCTTCACGAGACAAATCCACGTCAAGGTAAACATTCTCATCGAGTAGTTTTAACTTCACATGGTTCTGGCCCATTACTACGCGCAGAAGGAGCCGAGTTCAATAATTTGGCAGCTTTTGATGCAGCAATAAAGGTATTTGCTTTGCAGATTCGTAAAATTCACGAAAAAAGCAAAGATTACAATCGAGAGACTTTGCGCAATAAGGAAGTTATTTAAACTATTTCGCTTCCGTCTTTTCGCGTGGCGGTAAGGCTTGCAACAGTAGTTATTAGCAGAGCAGCGATAATCACGCCTAGGCTAACTTCAAGACTTACTTCTGGAATCGCCAGGCCTGCAATCTGGTCAATCCCAATTCCGTGAAAAGCTTCCATAATCATTTTAATTCCAATAAATCCTAGAATGAAAGAAAGCCCTTTTGAAAGGTATACCAAGCGGGCAAGTAAACCCTCGAGCAAAAAGTACAACTGGCGAAGTCCCATGAGAGCAAAAACATTTGCAGTTGTAACTATGTATGGATCTTTGGTGAGGCCAAAAATTGCCGGGATTGAATCGAGTGAGAAAACCAGATTAGTTAAGCCGAGTGCAACTAAAGCAATTGCAAATGTGCTAAATCCGCGTTTTTTCAGGATTGCTACAACTTTCCCTTCCTTCCACTCTTCGTCTTCATTTTCCTTGGCTAATTGCCATGCCGTATAAATCAGGAAGATTCCAAAGAGGAAGAAAATACTTGCAAATCTAGAAATAAGTGCAGCGCCAAGCGGAATCAATAAGCCTCGAATCGCAATTGTTAACATAATTCCAAGAAGCAAAACTAGCTGTTGCATCTCTTTTTGAACTTTTAAGCTAGCTAAAATAATAATAAATACAAAAATATTATCGACAGAAAGCGCGTATTCGGTCAGCCAACCAGCAAAGAACTCTTTTTGACCTTGGTCACTTGCCCAATGGGGAAGCAACGCACCAAAAATGATTGCTGTGCCAATATAGAAAACTGTCCAGAAGGATGCTTCAAGCATTGATGTCTGTTTATTGCGACGGATTACAGCTAAACCTAAATCAAATAAAATTATCGCTGCAAGAACTGCAATTGTGATTATCCATGCCGAGGTCGATTCCATGGACGTAGTCTGCCATCTAGGCGAGAAACCACGTACAAGAACGTGCAGGTATTACCTTTTTTCCATTATGGGCATCAACAACACCGCTACTTGCGACTAGCAATTTTCCTTCTACTTCACACGCTTGAGGCTCAACTGATAAATTCATAACAACCGTGACGGATCCGCGTCGATAAGCCAAAAGTGATTTGGATTGAACTCCGTGCATAGGTGATTCAAGCCATTGGATATTACCCGCCCCCTGCATATGTTGTTTGCGAAGTACTAGCGCAGTTCTATAAAGGTGCAGTGAACTTTTTGGATCAAGTTTTTCATTTTCAACGCTAAATTCTTTCCAACTTTGCGCAATTGGCAGCCAAGGCTTTCCAGTTGTAAATCCAAATGGGGCAGTATCGCCATTCCAGGGAAGCGGTACACGAGCACCATCGCGTCCTTTAATTTCACCTTTTGTTCTAAAAAATGATGGATCCTGTCTATCTGAGTCAGCTAACACGCCATCTGGTAATCCAAGTTCTTGACCCGCAAAAATATATGCCGAACCAGGAAGACCGAAAACAAAAAGCGCGAGAGCTCGGGCTTCTTCAGCGCCAATTCGTGATGCCACGCGAGGGGAGTCATGATTACTAAGCGCCCAAGTTGGAAGTGCATTTACTGTTTCGTTGAGCTTGATGGAACGGTCAATTACATCAAAGAGAACATCGCTTTGAAACTCTGCCGTTAGTAAATCAAAGTTAAAGACTTGGTGAAGTTCATCTGCTCGAACGTATCTGGTTGCATTAACTGGAGGATGCACCCAAGCTTCGGCCACAGCCATAATTTCACGATCGCCATAAGAATCAAATAGTTTGCGCCATTTACGGTAAATCTCATGCACGCCTTGTCGGTCAAAGTAAGGAACAGTCTGTAGGAGGGCATTTCTAATTTCCGGTTCCATATCGACATCAAGGCGCAATGCATTGCTTAAACCTTGTGGGTCTGGATGATTTTTTAGTACATCCTCTTTTACTAATCCATGGGCAACATCGATTCTGAAACCATCTACACCAAGATCAATCCAAAATCGCAAAGTCTTTTCAAAATCATCATTAACTTCAGGATTTTCCCAATTCAAATCAGGTTGCGATGAATCAAACAGGTGAAGATAAAACTGCCCATCTTCTACTTGAGTCCATGAAGGCCCGCCAAAGAGTGAGATCCAGTTATTAGGTGGAGTTCCATCGGGATTTGCATCATAAAAATGAAAGCGCGCCCGTTCTGGCGAACCCTTTTCGGCCTTTAACGCTTCTTGGAACCAGTGATGCTGATCTGAAAAATGGTTAGGGACAATATCTGCAATCACACGCAAACCTAAGGAGTGAGCGACAGAAATAAGTTGCTTGGCATCATCCAAATTTCCAAACCGAGGATCAACATCGCGTGGATCAGCAACGTCGTAACCACCGTCTTTATTTGGGGATGTGTAGAAAGGGCTTAACCAAATCGCATCGACACCCAGCTGCTTAACATAGTCAAGGTGAGAAGTTATTCCAGGGAGATCACCCTCGCCATCACCATTGCTATCAAAAAATGATCGGGGGTAAATCTGATAAATCGTGGCTTCTTTCCACCACGGTGCTTTATTCATATAGAAAACTTAGGCTAAGAGCGCACACAAGAGCAATGCAAAACTACTGAAAGCGTGTGAGTAAATGTCTCGCTTTCATAACAATTTATTTTCCTAATTTAGCCTCAACCTCACGCATGAGGCGATGCATATCTTTTGAAAGTTGATGAAGTTCTGCAAGTTCAGAGTTGGCTATTCCACGGGCTTCTTTAGCTAGTTCAAACTCGGCAAGTGAGGCCCCATGGGTTTCATTGATTGTTTGTTCAAGTTTTGCGGATTGGACTTTTTGCCCGACCATAATAATTGACAAAAGAACCAGTTGTAGAAATGTTTGTGCAATCCAAGAAATTATCACAACGGTATCGCCAGTTTTAATGGCCTTGGGAAGTGAAATCAATGCGATCGCCGCAAACAAATATGCACACCACATTGTTGCAACGCCACTTGTAATTTTTTCTGCCAGCCATAGATTGAATTTCTTCATAGCCCAAAGATAGCCAATTAAGGCGCGTGCACTTGTGATTTTTCTGTGAAACTCATTTAGTGCCTTCGGATTTATTGGATTTTGAGCCTCATCATGCAAGAGTGGACCCATGGCCGAGCTCATAATGATTGTGGATGACGAACCTGGTGTACGTGCATTGCTCACTGACACCCTTCGGATCGCTGGGTTTGAAACTATCGAAGCTACCGACGGCATGAATGCTTTAACTTTGTTGCGCACGAATAAACCGGCATTGCTAGTAATCGATATCAACATGCCGCTTATGGATGGTTTTGAATTGGTTGAACGCCTTCGAAATAGCAATGATCTAACCCCCGTACTAATGCTCACTGCCCGTGAAGAAAAGTCCGATATAACTCGTGGTCTAAAAATTGGTGCAGATGACTATGTAGTTAAGCCATTTGGAATTGAAGAATTAATTTTGCGAATCAAAGCTATTCTGCGTCGCTCAGCTAAAGCAGTGGATATGCCCACTTTGCTCAGTTGCGGTCCAATAACTATCGACGATGACCAGCACCTAGTCACGTTTAACAGTGAAGAAGTGGATTTATCTCCGACTGAATATCGATTACTTCAAATACTAATTGAGAAAAAGGGTCGAGTCCTAAGCAAGAATCTATTATTAAGTGAGGTTTGGGGGATTACTTTTGAGTCTGAAAGCACTGTAGTCGATACCTATATTTCATATTTGCGCAAAAAGCTCCACCGTGATGGATTTGAAGGTATCAAAACTATTCGTGGGGTGGGCTTTCAAATTCAGGAGCCCAAGTAAGTTTAATGAAACTTAGAACACGACAGTTAATTACCACGGGACTTATTACGTCGGTACTTTCAATATTCATTGGTGGCTTTGCTGTATGGAGTTCATACCAAGGTGAAATTGGTTTAATAGACTCAGAACTTAGCCAACTCGAATCTGACGTTCGAATTAATCCAATGGATGCAGTCAGTGTTGCAATGATGAGTATTGAGCAAAACAATTTCGATTTTACATTGGCATATTCACCGCCATCGGGTGAATTAACAATTTTACGTCAATCAGAAAACACTCCCATTGAGGGCTCAAACTTAATAGTTCGTTACATAAGTATTTCTGAAGGTGCAGAGTTAATAGTGGCTGCGTCAATCGTAGATATCAATAAGACTTTAAAATCAAA
>WLCU01000002.1 GCA_009705165.1 Actinomycetota bacterium
AATAGGCCCGAACCGATCTGCACGTTAAAAATCGACAGACCCCATATTTCTACAAGTTTGATGGAGAGTAAAAATGTTGAAGCTATAAAACTGAATATAACCTCGGAATGTAACCTGCCTCAGAAATACACAAAAGTTACAGCGCGCATACAGAAGATAGAGAATAACCGTGAAGTGATTGCTAGCAATTTTGTTTCTAGGGTTGCTAATTCCAGCCCAAAATCACCAAAGACAGCCATCTTTAGAAATCTATTTTCAGTTTGTTACCCTGGAATTGTGGTTGCCTATAAAGGCAGTGCAGAGGGATACGTGCTTTTAGAAAATGGCAAGAAAATAGAAGTTGTAGGCACTTCTGGAAAATATGAAGTGGCAAATTGTTCGATAGGTGCACAATAGGGTCATGAGCTATTTTGAAGAATGCCTACAGCTAGGAGAATGGCTAAGCGATTCAGACCGTCGTGCACTTTATAAATATCTTCTTGAAAGCAACAGTGAGGCTTATAGAGTTAATTCGAGCTTCTTATTAGACAATTCACAATTAACAAAGACAATTGCCAATGGAGAAATATTCTATCTGCTAAATAATCGCCGAGTAAGTTACATGGCGAGAGAAATAGGTTCCGTAGAACTTACTTCAGAGATGCGCAATCTAAAGTTAACTGGGATCCGGTTTTTAGACATCAAGAGACTCAAAAAATTCTTTGCACAGAGCGAGGTCGATGTCATCCAAAACTTTCCACTCCCTGGGTCGAATTCACAAACTCAAGCGGGTTTTGGAATTGATGCGTATCCCTATTACACGCTTGCGTATTACGCCAATGGAAAAAATTACTTTGTAGGACTTATTAAGAAAATTAAAACTAATGACAAAGAATTGCTTACAAAACTTAGAACATTCTAAGAATCCAAGTTTTAGATTTCAACGCCGATGTATTTAGTCTGCAAGAACTCATGAATTCCATCGAAGCCGCCTTCGCGACCAAGACCAGATTGCTTTACTCCACCAAATGGCGCAGCAGGATCTGAGATAACACCTTTATTAATCGCAACCATTCCTGATTCCATCGCCTCGGCAGTGCGAATTGCGCGACCTAAGCTGGCAGAAAATACATAACTAATAAGGCCAAACTCGGTGTCATTGGCCAGTGCGATTCCTTCTTCGTCCGTATCAAAGATGACTACTGGTGCTACTGGGCCAAAGATTTCATGCCCAAGAATTGGATTGTCCTTAGCAACGCTTAGAACTGTAGCTGGATAAAAGGCACCCTCTCCATCTGGAGTTTTTGCGCCAACATGTACTTTTGCACCGGCTGCAATTGATTCATCAACGATTTGTGCAATCTTATTGCGCTCTTTCATTGATACGGATGCACCAAGAGTTGTTGTGGCATCTGTGCCACGGCCCATAACAAAGGCAGACATTGATTTTGTAAGTTCTTCAATAAATTTGTCTGCTATTGGACGTTGTACGTAAATTCGGTTAGCAGAGGTACAAGCTGCGCCACCATTGCGCATCTTGGCTAGGAGCAACTGTGGAATTGTGATTGCCAGATCAGCATCATCGTGAACGATTACTTGTGCATTTCCGCCAAGTTCCATCGAGCAGCGAATTACTTTGTCGGCAGCCTCTTTGAGTAATACTCGACCAACTTCAGTTGAACCAGTAAAAGAAAGATTCTTAACGCGTGGATCATGTAACATCTTTGAAATCGCTGGACCAGTTTTTTCTGGAAGAACTAAATTAAGTACTCCTTTTGGTAACCCTGCGCGCTCTAAAACATCAACAATGTACATAGCGGTTAATGGTGTTTCAGTTGCGGGCTTTAAAATCATCGTGCAACCGGCCGCAACTGCTGGGCCAATCTTTCGTGTGGCCATTCCTGCTGGAAAGTTCCAAGGCGTAATAAGAATAGAAAGGCCAATAGGTTGATGGGTTACAAGGATTCGCTTGTCCCCTGATGGTGATTTACGGAAATCTCCAGGTGTGCGGACTGTTTCTTCAGCAAACCAACGGAAAAACTCTGCTGCATATGCCGCTTCACCGCGTGCATCTGGCATCGCTTTTCCATTTTCACGAGAAATTAGCGTTGCAATCGCTTCTAACTCGCTTGTCATAATTTCAAAAGCTTTACGCAAAATCTCAGATCTAAATCGTGGGGCGGTTTTCGCCCACGCAATAGCAGCGGCATCGGCGGCAGCTATTGCTGCGTCACACTGTGCATCAGAGGCGAGTGAAACTTCGGCAATAACTGAGTTATCACTTGGATCATGGACAGCAACCTTGCTGGCTCCGTCTACCCATTGGCCATCGATATATAACTGTGTATGCATAATGGCAAGCATACGCTCAGCCTGCAAGAAGTTGAAGCCGATGCGCTCTACGATAGAGACCTTGAAATACGTTGCGTTTAACGCAAATAAAAAGGAGTTCTAAGTGCCTAACTCGTGGACTGATGACGCGCCCACACCGGTTGTGCTGCAAGACCACGCACATCTAAAAGACTCATTTTTTTATACCTTGAAGCGTCGCTTATTAGGTAACCCACTTAATCGACATTCATTAGGTCATCAAAGATTAAGTAAGCGATATGCCCTTGGCATTTTATCTAGCGACTGTATTTCATCTTCAGCATATGGATCAGAACAGATTCTCATTGCATTGTTACCTGCCTTTGGTTTGGCTGCTTTTTCAATTCTGATGCCAATGACGGCAGTAATTCTTGTAATTCTTACCATCATTACTTTGTCTTATCGCAACGTAATCAATGTGTATACAAAAACTGGTGGCGCTTACATTGTTTCGCGCGATAACTTCGGTCCAGTAGTTGCACAAATTGCCGCCGTGGCGCTGATGCTTGATTACATCGTGACTGTTGCAATTCAATCTGCAGCCGGTGTAGCTGCGATTATTTCTACCTTCCCAGGGTTGCACTCGTGGAAAATCCCGATGATTTTATTAGTTATCGTTCTTCTGACATACGGCAACTTGCGTGGAGTTAAAGAAGCTGGCAAAGCATTTGCAATGCCTACCTATTTCTTTATTGGGTGCATGTTTATTGTCTTTGGTATGGGTATCTACCGAGTCATTAATGGATCACTTGAAACGCTTGCTACAAATAATCCGGGCGCCGTAGAGCTAGGCGAAGGCCATGGTCTACTTACTTTCGCTGCAATATTTATTCTTCTTCGTGCCTTTGCTAACGGTGGCTCTTCCCTAACAGGCCTAGAAGCGATTTCAGATGGTGTTGCGTTGTTCCAGCAACCGGAGCATGTAAACGCACGACGCACTTTATTTATTATGAGTGGACTCCTCGGAACCCTAGTTTTAGGTGTTTCCTGGTTTGCCCACAAGATTCACGCCATGCCGTATGAATCAGGTACTCCAACGGTAATTTCACAGATAGCTAAGACAATTGTTGGTGACGGTGTCTTTGGTCAGACAATGTTCGTGCTTGTTCAGTTAGCGACAATGTTAATTTTGTTTGCGGGTGCAAATACAACATATAGCGCGTTCCCATTGCTCTGTAACTTTGTTGCTACCGATGGATACCTTCCACGCCAATTGACAAAGCGTGGTCACCGATTGGCTTTCTCAAATGGAATTTTGCTGCTTTCTGGTGGTGGAATCTTTTTAGTCCTATTTACTGCAGGATCTGTCGAGCACTTAGTGGCGTTTTACGCACTTGGCGTATTCACTGGATTTACCTTGGCTGGTTTTGGAATGGTTCGCCATGCGTTGCGCCATAAAGAAGGTCAGTGGAAAGCCAAAGTATTTATTAATGGACTTTCTGGATCAATTTCGCTACTAGTAGTTATTATCTTTGCAGTTGTTAAATTCACTGAAGGTGCTTGGTTAGTTGTAGTAACTGCACCGATTTTAGTTTTAACTTTCTTACGTTTGCGTCGCCAGTACGACCGCGAACAGGAAGCCCTTGCAGTTAAGGGTCATCAAGAGCGTGCAACTTCAATTACACGCCATGACGTAACCGTTTTAATTGACAACGTTGATATTGCAACCGTTGGTGCGATTCGTTATGCGCGCAGCTTAAAGCCGCGTAATTTGGCCGCAGTTCATTTTGTTATTGATGATCGCCATGCGGAAGAGATTCAAAAAGCTTGGGCTGCCTCTGATGCGTTAGATGATGTAACGCTAGAACTTATCGATTGTCCCGACCGTCGATTAGCTAGTTCTGCACTGGATTATGCAATTCGAATGACAGAAAAAGAAGATGTTGAGTTGACGTTGTTATTACCTCGACGTTCTTATTCTCGTTTCTTGGGTCGTTTATTACACGATCAAACCGCAGAAGAAATCGCAGCACCAATTTCTCAATTGCCGCGCGTAGTTGCAACCATTGTTCCTTTCGATGTGGATCGAATAACTTCTGGAGAAAAACTAGAAGTTCATCACGTTCATGAAGAAAAACCTGTTGCTAAACCTTTGGTTGCAACGCCAAAGAAAACTGCTCCAGTAGATATTGAACCAATTAGTCACTATGCAGAAAATGTTACAAAGATCGGCGAAATTGAATGGCGCAAGCGCGCACAAGTTCAGGGGCGCGTGACTTCAATTAAAACCGCTCCGCGTGGTTCAGCGCCGGCGCTACAAGTTGAGATTTGGGATGAAACTGGTGGAGTATCGCTTCAGTTCCTTGGGCGTCGTGAAATTGCTGGCTTAGAGGTTGGTTCACAGATGCGCGCCGAAGGCATGGTTGGTGAAGAAGGTGGATCAATGGTGATTCTTAATCCTTCTTACGAACTTCTTGTATAAATTCTTTTAGCAGTGCGGCGCAATCATCAGCTAAAACACCCGCTCTGACTTGTACTTTATTCAAGCTTCGCGGATCTCGTAATAAGTCCCAAACTGAGCCAACTGCGCCAGCTTTTTCATCCCAAGCACCAAAGATCACTGTTGAGATTCGAGACTGTGCGATCGCTCCGGCGCACATGGGACAGGGTTCAAGGGTTACAACAATTGTGTGATTCTCTAACCGCCACTCTCCAATTATTTCTGTAGCGCGGCGAATAGCAACAATTTCTGCATGCGCCGTTGGATCATTATGAAGTTCACGTTCATTATGTCCGGTTGAAACAATTTCTCCTGCAGCATTAACAATGAGTGCACCGACTGGAACATCACCACTTGAACGTGCATTTTGCGCAACTTCTAACGCTGCGCGCATTAATTCTTGATCGTTCACAGTTCCAATAGCTCTGCAAACTGATCGCCAAATCCAAGTCGATTAGCAATCGCCTCAAGTTGTTCGTCAGGGAACAACTCTTCATCATCGCAGAGTGCCGATATTTCCATTCCGCTTAATCCAAGGTCTGCAAGGATTTCTAGCTGACCAATTGGCCCAGGTTCTTCATCATCTTCAGGAAGTGGAATGTCTGCAATTTCAAGCAGCTCTTCGGCAACTTCGTAATCTAATGCTGCAGTTATGTCGCTTAAGAAAAGTGAAATATGAGAACCCAGAACTCGAATCAAAATAAAAAACTCTTCATCAATTGAAATAAGGGCAATCGATCCGCCATTTGTTTGTTGTGCCTTTAGTCGGATAATTACTTGAGCAATGTCATTTGGATCCGGCAATACTCCTAATGTCCAACGTCCATCTTCATGCCAAGCAATAACACCAATATCTAATTCATTAGTGAGGCTCATTACATCTGGGCCATCATCGGCTAAAGCATCAAACTCTTCGATGTCTTCTACGAGGTCATCATCGAAATTGGCCATGTCCAGATACTTCCACTCATTGGAAAGGATTGAAAGCCCTGTAAGGTATTGCCCATGAAAGTTCACGTTGCCAATCACCCGCTAATTGCTCACAAACTTACTGTTTTGCGAGATGAAACTACTGATTCGCCAACTTTCCGCCGATTAGTTGAAGAACTAGTAACACTTTTGGCATATGAAGCCACTCGCGATATTCGCACTCACACAGTCGAAATCACAACGCCTGTAACAAAAACTAAAGGCCAAAAAATGGCTGAGCCAAGACCTGTAGTGGTTCCAATTTTGCGCGCAGGGTTAGGAATGCTTGAAGGCATGAGCAAGTTGATGCCAAATGCGGAAGTTGGCTTTCTTGGAATGGTTCGTGATGAGACAACTTTGAAGGCAAGTACATATGCGAATCGATTGCCAGAAGATTTAACCGGTCGCCATGTTTTTGTATTAGATCCAATGCTTGCAACTGGCGGAACTCTGATTGCAGCTTTTCATTATCTGTTAGATCTTGGTGCAACTGAAATTACTGCAATCTGTATTTTATCTGCGCCCGAAGGCGTCAAGGCAGTTGAATCTGAGTTTTCTGGAAGCAAGGTGCCGATCAATATCGTTACTGGTGCACTCGATGAAAAATTAAATGAGCATGGATACATTGTTCCTGGTTTAGGCGATGCGGGCGATCGTTTATACGGAGTTGTATAAATGGCTGCAACTTCACCTGGATACGGAATCACAATCCGTGTCGAAGGTCCGCCATCATCACAACCAGTAGCTCTTGCTACAACTGTTATTACTGCCGCTGGTGCAACAATTACGGCACTAGATGTTGTTGAATCACTTCTAGAAAAAGTTGTCATTGACATAACCTGTGACACCATCGATTCTGCGCACGCTGATCAAATCACTGTGGCGCTTGCAAAAAATCCAGAACTAACAGTTCGAAAAGTCAGTGATAGAACATTTTTGTTACACCTTGGCGGCAAGATTGAAATTCAATCTAAGGTTCCATTGAAAACCCGAGATGATTTATCTCGTGCTTACACTCCAGGTGTTGCACGAATCTGCCAAGCAATTGTTGCCGACCCCGCTGATGCTCGTCGCCTAACAATTAAGCGAAATACTGTGGCAGTTGTTACCGATGGGTCAGCTGTATTAGGTCTTGGAAACATCGGTCCAGCTGCAGCGCTTCCAGTTATGGAAGGAAAAGCCGCTTTATTTAAGCGTTTTGCCGATGTTGATGCTTGGCCTGTTTGTCTAGACACTCAAGATGTCGATGAAATTGTTCGTACGGTGCAGTTAATTGCACCTGTTTACGGCGGTATAAATTTGGAAGATATCTCTGCTCCGCGTTGTTTTGAAGTTGAACGTCGTTTGCGCGAGCTTCTAGATATTCCAGTTTTCCATGATGATCAGCATGGAACCGCGATTGTAGTTTTAGCAGCACTACGTAACGCACTCAAGCTAGTTGAAAAAGAGTTAAGCACTGTAAAAATTGTTTTGAGTGGAGTTGGTGCTGCCGGTAATGCAATTGCTCGCCTGCTTACACTCAGTGGTGCTAAAAACATTATTGGCTTTAACCATCATGGCGTCATTCATAATGAAATGAAATCTGAAGATTCAATGCAGCAATGGTTTATCGATAACAGCAACCCAAGTAACTTCAAAGGTTCAATGCCTGAAGCGCTCATCGGTGCGGATGTATTTATCGGGGTCAGCGCGCCAAATATTCTTAAAGAAGCAGATATCTCAGGTATGGCTAAGGGTTCAATTATCTTCGCACTCGCCAATCCAGATCCTGAAGTTGATCCTGCAATCGCCCGTAAATATGCAACAGTGGTTGCAACCGGACGCAGCGATCAACCAAATCAAATTAACAATGTGTTGGCTTTCCCTGGAATCTTCCGTGGATTATTAGATGCCAACGCAAACAAAATAACTGACCAATTACTAGTTGCTGCAGCAGAGGCTATTGCGGCCTGTGTTTCTCCAGAGCAGCTAAATGCTTCCTTTATCGTGCCAAGTGTCTTTGATCCTAATGTCACCAAGGCAGTAGCTGCGGCGGTAAAGAAATCAGTGTGATTGAAGTAGCTGCATCTTTTGATGCCCAATTATCAACGCTTGCACCATATTTAATTTATTTAGTTATTGGTGTAGTAATTTTCTTTGAAACCGGTATTTTGTTTGGCTTTTTTCTACCCGGTGATTCAATTCTTTTTAGTGCAGGTTTAGTTGCAGCTGCACACAAAGATGTAAATATTGTCATTCTGGTTTCCGTTATTTTCATTGCAGCTTTTTTTGGGGATCAAATTGGTTTTGTTTTAGGACGATTAGTAGGGCGGCCCTACTTAGAAAAGCATGATTCCCCACGTATGCAGAGCATGATTGCTCGCTCTGAGCGTTTCTACGAACAAACGGGTTGGTGGGCCGTGGTTGCCGCACGTTTCTTCCCGTGGATCCGCACTTTTGTTCCACCGATTGCAGGTGCGTCAAAGATGAATTATTACAAGTTCCTTACAGCAAATGCCCTTGGTGCATTGCTCTGGGGAGTTGGAATCACTCTTGCAGGTTATTACGCGGCAACTTTGCCTTGGGTGAAAACTTGGTCTTACGCAATTGCTGCTTTCTTTATTTGTGCCTCACTGGTTTCCGCACTCGTGAACTACTTACGCCACCGGCGATAACACCTAGGTAGGTCATAACAATTCCGGTGACTAAATAGGCACTAACGTGCACGCCATCAGTTGGTGAAACTAAATCGATAATGAGCGAGCCAATTAATTGGCCACCAACACTAAATAGAGTAAATGTCAGTACGCCTAAATGTTGAACAATTGTTGAAGTAAATGCAATATAGATAACTCCAATCACTCCGCCTGTATATATCCACCATGGGCCTATTGGTAGTGCAACCAATTCAATCTTTCCAATAACAATTCCACCGATAATCAGAATTACTAATAACGCGGTACCTGTGATGAAGTTAAGGAGCGACGTTGTAAAACTTTGATGCGAATATTCATTAATCTGACCATTTAGCGCACGCTGAACACCAACAACAGCACCTGCTAGGCAGCCCAAAACCACCGCTGCCATCGATAAGTTCTTTGCATCAAAGCGATCAAAAACCGAAACAAAAACAGCTAATACCGTAAGCACTGCGGCAGCTACTCGGCGAGCCGAAATTAGTTTCTTACCCCCGCCAGTTAAACCAATGCGATCAACGACCAATGACATGGCCGTCTGTCCGGCAATAGATGCGACAGAATAAATAGCAACACCTATGAGCGGCACGATATTTGTTTGAATTGCAACAAAGCTTCCGCCAAGAGCTCCCGCAAATAGTTTCCATCGGGCAATTTCTTTATGTGCAATAGCGGAACGAAGATTGCGAATGCCCTCTTTGATTGCTGGATGAAAAACAGAAATCACGGCAATAATCAGTAAGCCTGAACCAAAGGAGACCAGGGCGGCCTCAAGGCCATTATTTATGCGATGTGAGAGTTCGCCATTTGCTCGCGCTTGTAGCGCAATCATTACGCCGGAGAGCGCTGCGAGCAGATCTAAACGCATTTACTGATGTGTACCGTGGAACTCTCGCTTATCTGCGATCCAGTCCATGAGTGCAAACAGAACGCCTGAAGCAACGAAGGTTAAATGGATAACTATTCGCCATTTTGTTCCTGCGCCAACGTGATCTTCGCCTGAAAGTTCAATGAAATCTTTAAGAAGCTCGATTACAGAAATCGCAACCAATGAGCCAATTAATTTGATTTTTAAGCCACTGAAATCAATTGTTCCCATCCAATGCGGACGATCTTTAGACTCAGTTGCAACATCGATTCGTGAAACAAAGTTTTCATACCCGGCGAAAATAACCATCAAAATTAAGTTTGCCAATAGCGTCAAATCTAAAAGAGCTAGTAAATCTAATGTGAAGCTCTGAGGCGTGGCATCGCCAATTTTCTCGGCTAAATGTACAAATTCGACTATGAAGCGGTAGCCCAGTAAAACTAACGCCCCCACTAGACCTAAATAGAGTGGTGCTAATAGAAAACGTGAACGAAAGAGAATTACTTCGATTCCATGTGAAAGTTGGCTCATAGCCAGTACTTTATCTCAACCCTCTAATGAAAGTGTGACCTGTAGCCACTCTTCTTCCAACTTATCTTTATCAGACCTAAGGGTTGCAAGTTCTCCAGTGATGGCATGCAAACGTTCTGCATCAAATGCTGCAGAGTCTTGTTCGGCTTCTAGTTCGGCTATCCGGGTATCGGCTTTTTCCATCTGCCGTTCAAGTCGGACTTTGTCTTTCTTAAGCTGTCGTTCCTCGGCCGCGTTAGAACTCTTCTTAGTTTTTGGCGAAGTTGTTTCAGGTTTTAAGGATTCATGGCGCTGTTCTAGATATTCATCAACTCCACGAGGAAGATCACGAACTTTTTTATCTCCTAAGAGACCGACAAAGCGATCGCACACGCGTTCCAGGAAATATCTATCGTGAGAGATAACAATCAGCGTTCCCCCATAACTATCAAGCAAATCTTCGAGTTCAGTCAAAGTCTCAATATCAAAATCATTTGTAGGTTCATCAAGTAATAAAACATTGGGGCTATCCATTAGCAACCTAGTGAGTTGCAATCTGCGTTTTTCCCCACCAGATAAATCTCCAACTGGTGTCCACTGAGATTCTCGATCAAAACCTAACCTTTCACACAATTGTGAGGCTGAAAGTTCGCGGCCTCCACCAATCTCGACACGGTTAGCTACCTTTTCAACAGCTTCAAGAACACGCCAAGTTGGATCAAGTTCATCTAAGTGTTGAGTAAGAAACGCTGCTTTAACCGTTACGCCAGTGACTAACTTGCCGGCGGTAGGTTCAATTTCACCAACTAAAGTCCGCATCAATGTTGTTTTACCGGCACCATTTACACCAACGATTCCTATGCGATCGCCTGGCCCAATGTTCCAGTACAGATCGTCAATGAGTTCGTTATCGCCAAGCTTTACTTGAAGGTGGTGCGCTTCATAAACCGTTTTGCCCAAACGGTTTAATGCAAATTTAAGTAGTTCGCCTTGATCACGTGGTGCAGGTTCGTTGGCAATTAAAACATTTGCGGCATCGACACGAAACTTTGGCTTGGTAGTACGAGCCGGTGCACCACGGCGAAGCCAAGCCAACTCTTTCTTGATTAACATGTTTCGGCGTTGATCCATGACAGATGATTGACGAGCGCGTTCGGCCTTTGCTAAAACAAATGCGCTGTAGCCGCCGTCGTATTCTTCAACTTTTCCATCCACAACTTCCCAAGTGCGATCAGTGACTGCATCTAGGAACCAGCGATCATGCGTTACAACAGTTACGGCTAAACCTTTTCGGTTGTTTAAGTATTCAGCCAGCCACGCAACACCTTCGACATCTAGATGGTTAGTTGGTTCGTCAAGCAAAATTAAATCAAGTTCATTAATTAGAAGTTTTGCCAAACCAACTCGTCTGCGTTCGCCACCAGAAAGTTGGCCAAATTTACGGTCAAAAATGTGATCATCAAACGAACCAAATAAACCGGTAAAAACTTCTCGAATATTTGGTTCGCTAGCCCATTCATGTTTTGCAGTATCACCTAATACAACTTCGCCCACTGTGCTTTCCGGATTAGCTGAATCAACTTGAGATAACAGTCCGATTCGTGCTGAGTTTGATTTTGTTACGCGGCCCGAATCAGGCGATTCAACTCCGGCAATAATTTTCATCAAAGTTGATTTTCCTGAACCATTTCGACCAACAATGCCGATTCGATCGCCTTCGGAAACACCTAATGAGACGCCTACTAATAGCTCTTTAATATCAAAGGCCTTTGAGACCTCTTCGATATTAACAACATTGCGCGCCATGATGGGAGAGCGTACCTTTCCTCTATGAAGGTAACTGACCGCGAATACGCTTTAGCCCTTGATAGTTCAGATCCATTAGCCCACTTCAAATCGCAGTTTGTCGTTTCGGACCCAGATATGTGTTATTTGGATGGAAACTCACTGGGGCGTATTCCAAAAGCAACCATTACCGCAATCAATGACTTTATGGTCAAAGAATGGGGACCTGAGGTTGTAACCGGTTGGAGCCATTGGGTAGATGAAGCGCAACCAACGGGTGATTTATTAGGAGCTGCGGCCCTAGGTGCGGGACCAGGACAGGTTTTAGTTTGTGACACAACTTCGGTTAATTTCTACCAACTGTGTTTAGCTGCGATTCATGCACGTCCAGGACGCAAAACAATTATTACTGATGCAGCAAATTTTCCAACCGATAGATACATTCTAGATGGAATTGCAAAACAATTTGATTTAAAGCTAGTAATCATCGATAACGAAGATCCCTCAATTGCTGTTCATGAGCGAATTACAACTGAAGTTCTTGCTCCATATTTAAATGATGACGTAGCACTTGTAACTCTTGAAGTGATTCAATACCGCTCCGGTGCACGAACAGATATTAAGTCAATTACTGATCAGGTTCGGGCAGTTGGTGCTTTAGTTGTTTGGGATGCAAGCCATGCAGTTGGTGCCATTGAACTTAACTTGGATGCAAATGGTGTTGATCTTTGTGTGGGTTGTACCTATAAATATGGGAATTCAGGTCCAGGCTCTCCTGCATGGCTTTATGTAAATAAGCGCGTGCAAAAAGAACTGCAGGTTCCAATTCAAGGTTGGTTTGCTCAAGATGCTCAATTCGAAATGGGCCCTATTTTTGAACGCGCGCAAAACATTCGTGGCTTTCAAATTGCTAGTCCCTCACTCATGGGAATTCGCTGTGTGCAAACGGCTTTCTCGATGATTAAAGATGCAGGTATCGAGGCAATTGCGCATAAGGCAGCAGTTGGAACTCAGATGATGATTGATTTGTATGACGCATGGTTAGCGCCTCTAGGAATTGAACTCAATACATCTCGTGACCCAAAAGAGCGCGGCGGACATATTTCTTTGGTGCATCCAGATGCTGCACAAATATGTGTTGCTTTGCGTCAAATTTCTAATGTTATCCCTGACTATCGAACACCAAATTCAATTCGTTTAGCTATTTCACCACTACCAACTTCATATGTAGAAATTTGGGATGGGTTTGCGCGAATGCGTGAATTAGTGGCTTCTGGTGCGTATAAAACTATTAAAGAAGGCGGTTCACGAGTCACATGAGCGAAAACTTTGATTCAGCATTAACTTACACATCATATTTGGCAGTCGATGAGCTTTTGAATTTACAGCGGCCCTTATCGCAAGGCCCCGAGCATGACGAGATGCTCTTTATTATTATTCATCAAACTTATGAACTGTGGTTCAAACAAATTCTCCATGAATTTGCGCAAGCTCAGCGCGCTATGGAAAACGGCGATACACATTACTCATTGGCGATTTTGGGCCGAATTCGAACAATTATGAAAGTTTGTGTTGCTCAGATTGATATTTTAGAAACAATGACGCCTTTGCAGTTCAATGCATTTCGTTCTTACTTATCTTCTTCAAGTGGTTTTCAGTCTGCCCAATTCCGAAAAGTAGAAGCTGTGCTTGGTCGGCGCGATAATAAAATGGCCGGACATTTGCCACCTGCTATTCAAGCTGAGATCGCTCTCATCACTTCTGCAAACTCTGTTTGGGATTCAGCGCTGGCTTATTTAGCAAAGCGTGGTCACGCGATTCCATTTGATGTATTAGAGCGAGATCGCACAACGCCTTACGAGGCGAATTTGCGAGTGCAAGATGCGCTGCTTGAAGTTCATCGCAATGATCCAGAAAGTGCGTTGGTTTGTGAACGTCTTGTAGATATTGATGAAGGAATTCAAGAGTGGCGTTATCGTCACGTCAAAATGGTTGAGCGCACGATTGGCCATAAAGTCGGGACTGGTGGATCAAGTGGTGCTGGCTATTTAGCGAGCACTTTGTTTAATCCAGTCTTTAAAGATCTTTGGGAAATTCGTTCGAGGTTTTAAGAAGGCAAGCCTTTAATAACTATCGCTTCCAAAGCTTTACGTTCGCGTGGAGCATTTTCGCGTTCAAGCATTCCGCCCTGTAACTGTTCTGCCGGAGCTTGCTTTCCAATTGAAATAACTGCAACTGGAGTAAGTGAGGGGTCGATTCCTAAGTTGGCAATCATCTTTTCTGAATCAAAACCAGTCATTTGATGTGCCACAAAACCGCGGTGATGCGTTTCGATAACCATCTGTGAAACGGCTAAACCGCAGTCATATTGAAAAGTATTATTAACAGATCCATCTTCACGTGTGTGCACTCCTGCAACCAAAATCAATGCAGCAGAGCGATGTGCCCAACCCTGATTAAAGGAAACAAGTGAATCTAAGATTTGATTGAAAACTTCATCTGCCCGGACACCGACAAAAAACCGCCATGGTTGACCATTATTTGCCGAGGCTGCCCATCGTGCTGCCTCAAGAATTGCAAGCAAGTCATCACGCGAAAGCATCGCTGTGGCATCTAAAGATCGTGGTGAACGACGAGTTGCTAATAGTTCATGAATTTCAACTGAAGTCTCTGCTTTCATCATTGCGGCAGTCTAAGTGCAGGCTACAGTTCTCGCATGTCGGGATGGATTCATACCACTGCAAATTGGCTCATTGAAAACAATTTACAAACACCACTTTTTATTTTGCTCATTGTGTTTGCTTTTGCCGAGGCCGCAGCGTTTGTTGGCTTCGTACTTCCTGGTGAAACTTCATTACTAATCGGTGGCGTCCTTGCCCACTCACATGTTTGGTCTTTTTGGCTCTTCTTAACCTGCGCAATTATTGGTGCAGTGGCTGGAGATTCTGTCGGGTATGAGGTTGGTAAGCATTTTGGTCCCAGAATTAAAACAACGCAGTTTGGAAAATTAGTTGGTGAAAAGCGTTGGCGTTTAGCCGAGCATATTTTTTCTAAATACCATGGTGGCGCGATTTTCTTTGGGCGAGCACAAGCGTTACTCCGCGCCTTGGTCCCTGCTTTGGCTGGAATGCATAACGTCCCTTACCGAACTTTCTTAAAATGGAACGCAGCTGGTGGAATAGTCTTTAGCACTGTTGTTGTTTCTCTCGGCTACCAATTTGCTAGTTCTCTATCTACCCTAGAAAAATACTTGAAATACTGGGCGATTTTCTTTTTAGCGGTAGTGGTTACCTTGATTTTTATCTTAAAAAATAAACTTGAAAAAATGATTGAGGAATAAATCAGACCGCAGAGCCATAGGCAGTTTTTGCAATTTCTTCGCGCTTAGCGCGGTACTCCTTCGATCCGCCACTTATCAAGTGTTCAAATCGTGCGCCAGATTTAATTAATTCCGCAAGTTCTGTGGGTTTTTCAGTTTCAGTAAATACAACTTCGTCAGGCTTTGTAATTTGAAAAACTGTGTGTGGTTTAAAGAATCGGTAAATTAATGTCGCACGTCGCAGAAAGAACTGCGAAAGCTGACGCGTTAAATCTTTGACAGTATTTTGTTTTGCAGAACTATGGGTCGCAAATTGGTACAAAATTTTGGCAATCTCTGCGCCACCGCTTGTTTGTGGCAACTCTGCGCATTTTTTCGCTATTCCAGCTCGAGTTTCAGGGTTTTGTAACTGCTTTACTGTTTTTGTAATATCGGCAAGGTCGGCTTGATTTGCTCGCAATGCAAAGCCAAAATCATGACACCAGCGAGCGCGAGTTTCTTGATCATCTGTGCCTCGAATATTTGAAACAAATACTGTCGGAACTTTTGCGGGCAATAGTTCGTGAACACCGTTGTATCCAGTCGCACATATTGCGCCGTCAAATGCATGAAGAACTTTGGCTAGCGGGAAGTAGCGGATTGCTCTTACATCTAGACCGGCCGGAACCAGTGAATTGCCAGCTTTATCAATAGGTTCTTTGGTTACTACAACTTGCAAATCTTTCCAGCCAATTAGCCCTTCAAGGGCTGCAGTCATTTTCTGGTTAACATCTAAATCCCCTGTACCCAACTGAACCAA